>JBJOMA010000083.1:0-3485 GCA_046052625.1 Bacteroidota bacterium | reverse complement strand
CGTTGACATAAACCGTGGGCAACGTGTCGCCGTTGAAAATGATGACCGTCTGTAGGTTGAAGAAACTGCCATTGACCGTCACCGTGAAATCCGTATCTCCCGGCGTTACACCGGCAGGTATGGACAGCGAATCGAGATCCGGTGTGGGTGCGGCAAGCGTCGACAAAGCGTTGAACGCTTCGATGAGACCGGTACCCGAAGCGAAATCGAAGCCGGGAGCACCGATATCGATAGCAGTGGAGGAAAGGACGGAACGGATCTGTGCAGGCGTGAAAGATGTACCATAGAATTTTTGTTTGGCACTCTGCAACAAGGCTGCTACACCTGCAGCATGAGGAGCAGCAGCGGAAGTTCCGAAGAAGTTAGGAAACAGGTCTCCGTCCACATTCGGTGCTCCAAGCGATACCGTGGTATTGCCACCGTTAGGTCCGGTGAAATCCGGCTTGTTGCGGACACCCCCTCCGGTACGCGTACCTCCGCGGGAGGAGAAGTTTTGCACCTGTGGCGGACTGACTCCGAAAGCCGGTGTGTTGAAATAGTTGGAGGCTCCCACTGTGATCGCACCCGCGGCGTTGGCATGTCCCACTACCGTGGAAGCGCCTGTCGTGTGCTCGTTGAATGTCAGCTCTCCACGGAAAACAACCAGCTTGAAATTGACCGGCTGAGTGCCGTTGGCCCTCACGACCGACAGATTGGCTTGAACCGGTGAAGATCCGGGCACGACGAAAGGCAGAACCTCGATAGGGTCACCGCCCGTATTGTTACGGTTGAATCCGAAATACTTAGTACCGTATTGGTTCGTCAGATAGATGTCCAGGTCGTTCTGAGTGCCGGACTGGATCTGTCCCAGCGAGTAGATCGAATCCTCCCACTGCAGGACAATGGTATAGGTACCGGGAGCAAGGGTCACACCCAACAGGTTGTCACCACCTCCGAAATCATGTGCAGTGCCGGTAAGGCCAAGCGGAGGACTCATCGCCGAGTAAGAAGACTCGTATGACTTGGATCCGAAGTTGCCGGCCGAGGTGAAATAAGAAACGCCTGCTGCAGTTACATTGTTGACCGCCTTGGCTACGGCTCCGTCCTGGAAGAACGGAGCGGTGATGAAGGTGACATCGTCTACTATCACCTTGCAACCGGATCCGGCCAACTCATAGATGCCGGTCGCAAGGTCGCCCTCGCTGATGAAACCGGTACGGAAAGCAAGCTCGGCGCCAGGTGCAACATCATGGACGATCTGCAACATGGCACGGCCTTCGTCAGAAGCGGCTCCGTAGGGATAGTCACGCAGAACACTTACCGGCGTGGTATTTCCATCGGGATTACCCGTGCCGGGGAGATCACCGTTAAGCACATCGGTCTGCGCATTGTTGCCTAGGACTCTGTTATAGCTGTCGGAGATGACACACACCTTGACACCAGAACCGTCGACCCGGAATCCGCTGCGTGCAAGATCGCTGGCCTGTGCCTTGTCGCCCTGCGTCAACGCAATCCCGCTGTTGCTCAAGGCCGGATAGATCGGACGGACATAATTGATGTAATTGGAAGCCGGCGGAACCATCAGGTTCGCCAGATTGGCGATCGGGAATTTTCCGCTGACCAGCAGCGAGTTCGCGCCATTGAAGATCGTGTCGGTCATGCCGTACCCCTGCGTCTGATAAACCAGATTGAACAGTTGCTGCGTAAAACCGGAAAGCGTGATGATGCCGATCTGTACCGAATCATCTTCGACCGTGAATATCTGTCCGATCGTATCTGTACCTGCCGCGATATAATTGTCGTACAACGAACCGAGTTCACAACCAAGGTTTCCGTAGTACTTGCCACCGGGGCATGGTGCGTAGTACGGGAGGATACAGGGGCCTTCCTCGATCACCATGGAGTCCGTTGCCGTACAACCGTTGGCGGGATCGGTGACCGTAAGGTAATAGGTCCCAAGCCCGTTCACCACGGGAGCGGCAGTGTTGGCTCCGGACACGATATTGCCCGTGCCGGAAGTGGCCCATTGGAAGGTGGCTGTCGCCAGCGACGAAGAACCGTTCAAGGTAACCTCGGTAATGACACAGGTCAGTGCATTGTTTTCGCCCGCTTCCGCATCGGGTGCTACCTGATTGATGGTCACCACCGCCTGATCGGAAGATGTACAACCGTTGGCTGAATTGGTGACCGTCAGCGTATAGTTACCGGCAGCATTGACAATCGGTATCAGGGTATTGGCACCTGAAACGATATTACCTCCGCCGGAGGCCGCCCACGAATACGTATTGCCGGACAAGGTGGTTCCGTTCAAAGTGACCGTGGTCATCTGACAAGTGATTACCTTATCAGGCCCTGCATTGGCTCCGGGAGGAACGGTGTTTGTTGTAACAATTGCGGTATCCCGGGCTATGCAGCCGTTCGTCGGGTTGGTCACTGTCAGCACATACGCGCCGGCCGCATTGACGACGGCAGAGGATGTAGCCGATCCCGAAACGATAACACCCCCGTTGATAGCCGACCAGGAATAACTGACACCGGCGGTTGTAGATGAGCCGACCAGCGTCACGGATGTAGCCGTGCAGGTGAGGGCTTTATCGGATCCCGCATTCGCGTTAGGAGAAGCCGTATTAGCGGTCACAAATGCCGTATCCGAAGCCGAACAGTTTCCACTGGCATCGGTCACAGTAAGGATGTACCGGCCGGCAGCACTCACTATAGGCGTAGCGGTGGATGCTCCCGACTGGATCACTCCGCCAAGCGAAGCGGCCCACGAGTAGGTAACACCCGTTGTCGTCGAAGATCCGTTGAGCTGAACCGTCGGAACAGAACAGGTGATGACCTTGTCCGTACCGGCATTGACACTGGGAGAAGAACAATTGACCAATGGACTGTATATGGAATTCACTCCACTGTTGACCAGCACCTGTCCACGGCTCCACAGACATCCTGTGAAATTAGTGCTACCGGTTCCGGAGCCCATGCAAATAGATGCGCGTGTGGCATACACCGTCCCCAACCATTTGGAGCTCGAACCGTTGGAGCCGTTAGCGATCATGAAAGAGTACGTACCATTTGAGGAAGCAGAACCTGTGCCGTGCGTTTCCAGGTATAACCGGCCAGCGGAACCGCCGTTCTGAAGGTTTGCTACGATCTTTCCCAGATCGACATCACCGTGTACATAAATCCGAAATTGTCCTGTACCGGCATTCTGGAAATTGAAATTGAATGTATTCGCATTTCCGGAATTCCTGATTGACTGGAAAACATATACACCCGGACCGTTGAAGTTGATGGTCTTGTTGCCGTTCAGGGACATCGCGCCGTAATTACCCGGTGTGATGGTAGTATTGTTCGTGATGGCGGTGCTACCGGAAGCAGGGAAAGTGATTTCAGCAGGAAATACAGGAAGCACGGGAAGATTCGGAGTGCCGATGATTCTTCCACCGGCAGGTACCGGACCGGAATAGGTGGCACCGGACGGTTGCGTTACGGTTCCCGTAACCGTG
>JBJOMA010000082.1:0-7244 GCA_046052625.1 Bacteroidota bacterium | reverse complement strand
ACCGTCAGGGTAAAATCCGGCTGAGCAGCGGATTGCAACGCCGGGAGTACAAGAAATAATAGCGCTGCGAGACAGGATCTGGACATGGGAAGCACTGGTTCTGGTTGATGACGATTATTCGAGCTGAACTGAAGGAGAGCAAACAGGACCTCACAGTCCGACGAGATCAATCCTCCTTACCGCCTTTGGCGCGGAAATGGATCTGGACAGGTACGCCGGCGAAATCGAACTTCTCCCGCATCTTGTTTTCGAGGAAACGACGATAGGATTCATTCACGTATTGTGGCAGGTTGCAAAAGAACGCGAACTGCGGCGTCCTGGTCGGAAGCTGGGTGACGTATTTGATCTTTACGTATTTTCCTTTAATGGCCGGAGGCGGATTATGCTCGATGATCGGCAGCAGATAATCATTGAGTTGGGACGTCTTTATCTTCTTGACGCGGTTTTCATACACATGAACCGCCTCCTCCAACGCCTTGAAAACGCGTTGCTTCTCCAGAACGGAAGTAAAGACGATCGGAACATCGGTAAAAGGTGCGATCTTCGAATGGATATAATCCGTGAATTTGTTGACCGATGAATTGTCCTTTTCCAGAAGGTCCCATTTGTTAACGATGATCACCACGCCTTTCTGGTTCTTCTCGATGAGCCGGAAGATCGCCATGTCCTGGGCATGCACGCCTTTCTCTGCATCAATCAGGAACAGGCATACATCGCAGTCTTCGATCGCTCGAATGGAGCGCAACACGGAATAGTATTCCAGATCCTCTGAAACCCGCGCCTTACGACGAAGCCCGGCCGTATCGACCAGGTAGAAATCATGTCCGTATTTGTTATACCGCTGATGGATGGAATCGCGTGTGGTACCCGCCACATCGGTGACGATACTTCGTTCTTCCCCGATCAGGACATTCAGCAAGGAGGACTTGCCGACATTAGGCTGTCCCACTATGGCGAACTTGGGAATGTCTTCTTCAAAGGCATCTGCTTCTTTCGGAAAGGCCTTGACCAGATCGTCCAGCAATTCTCCGGTACCGGCACCGGATATGGCAGAGATGCAATACGGATCTCCCAGACCGAATGAGTAGAAGACCGCTGCATCATTGGCCCGTTTCCCGTGATCGACCTTGTTGGCGACAATGAACACCTTTTTACCGGACTTGCGGAGCAGTCCGGCTACCGCATCATCGAGATCGGTGATTCCTGCTTCAACATCGACCACGAAGAGGACGATGTCCGCTTCCTGGACGGCGATCTCCACTTGCTTACGGATCTCTCCTTCGAATTCATCTTCGGACCCGCGAACATATCCACCCGTATCGATTACACTGAATCGCCGTCCGTTCCATTCGGCATGTCCGTAATGCCGGTCGCGGGTAACTCCGCTTTGCTCATCGACAATCGCCTTACGGGATTCTGTGAGGCGATTGAACAGCGTTGATTTACCCACATTAGGGCGACCGGCGATGGCGATGATGTTGGACACGTTAGGAAATTTGACACGAATTTAACCAATATTCGGTGCCTTTCAGCACGGCGGACGTTGCAAGGCGCTTGAAATTGCGTAGTTTCATACGTTTCATGATCTTGCAAGACCTTATAACCCACTACCAATGAAAAAAACCTTACTCTTATTGATTACTTGTTTACTCATCGGATCCGGCTCAAACGCCCAGTGGACGACCGCCACTTTACAGGGCCCTCGTTCCGGATTGGCTGCAACCGCTGTAGGAAACAAGGCCATATTCGCAGGCGGCATCGGAATGATAAGCATTCCGCCGGGAGTGTATGATGCCTACAACGCCACTACGGGGATCTGGTCCAACGGCAGTATTTCCAGCGGCCGCTTCAATCTGGCCGCAGCCAGTACCGGAAACTGGGCGATGTTCGCCGGCGGACAGAACGCATGGATTTTGTCCGTGTACGATGTTGTTGATATTTATAATGCCAACATCAATCAGTGGAGCAGTACGTTCGGATTGTCTGCTGCTCGCTGCTGGCTGGCAGGTGCAGGCGCAGGGAGCAAGATCGTATTTGCAGGAGGTGAAGACCCGTTCAGCGGAAATTACACTCCTAAAGCGGATATTTTCGACACCCTCACACAGCAATGGACACCATCTAATCTGTCTGTTTCCCGTTCCAAGCTGGCAGGTGCCTCGGCCGGCAACAAGATCCTGTTCGCAGGCGGTGAAGACGCCTCAAACAAATACAATACCGTGGACATTTACGATGTGTCGACGGGGACCTGGAGTACCTCCGCCCTTTCGCTGGCGCGCAGCGGCAGCGCGGCTGTCGGTTTCGGCAACAAGATCTATATCGCCGGCGGACTTGCCGGAAACGGACAAGCGACAAACCGGATCGATATTTATGATGTGACTACCGGTACCTGGACCATCGACTCGTTGACACAGCCGCGTCATCTGTTATCCGCCGGAACTGTCGGAAGCTATGTGATTTTCGCCGGCGGAACCGACGGCTCTATGAATGCAGCCTACACCACGGTGGACCTGTATGACACCCTCACCGGCTCCTGGTCGACTTCATCGCTCACGAGTCCGAGATACATGTGCGGAGCCGCAAGTGTCGGCGACAAATTCATCATCGCGGGCGGCGTGAACAGCACCGGACTGGCCATCAGCAGTGTGGAGCTCTATACCGTGACCAACACCGGCCTCGTTCCGGCCGATCAAACCCTAACTTTATCGTCTTACCCTTCTCCCTCCGCCGACGGACTCTTCCGGATGTATGTGAACCAACCGATACAGCAGTTGGAGGTGTACGACCTTGCCGGCCGAAAGGTGCTCTCCGCCGGAGCCGGATTCCCGGATGTGATTGACCTGAGCAAAGAAGCGGACGGCATCTATCTGCTTAAGTCCGTACTCAAAGACGGTTCGGTCCGGTCGCTGCGCCTGGTAAAAGGCTGAGATCGAAAGCCCATGAAATGAAGGCCGGTTTTCGAACCGGCTTTTTTTGTATTTCTATTTATCGTATTTTTGCAATATAACGATAAATTAAAAGGCATGGGCGCATCCAAGAAAGACCAATTCTCCGATAAGGAAAACGAAATAGCCGGCTTCATGAAAGCCATGGCACATCCTGCACGTATCGCAATCATGGAATTCCTGCTGAAACAGGAGACCTGTATCTGCGGTGAAATCGTGGACGAGCTGCCGCTGGCACAACCGACGGTTTCACAACACCTTAAAGAACTCAAAACAGCCGGACTGATACAGGGAACGGTGGAAGGGACTTCCATCTGTTATTGCATCGACGAGAAAGCGATTGCACGTGTACGGAACTATTTCAACCGGTTCGAAGAACGGTTGCAGAAAAAGAGGCAGCAGTGCTGCTGATAAACGGTTAAACATCAGACTAAATGCAAGCCAGACTCAAATTCCTTGACCGTTACCTGACCCTTTGGATCTTCCTAGCCATGGCAATCGGTGTCGCACTCGGGCGACTGGCACCTACACTGCCCCGCCTCATTGACTCGCTGTCGATCGGCTCCACCAATCTGCTATTGGCTGCAGGACTGATCCTTATGATGTACCCTCCGTTGACTCGCGTTGACTACGCATTGGTACCAAAAGCCTTTTCGGACCGAAAAGCGATGTCCTTGTCGTTGGTCCTTAACTGGCTGATCGGACCGCTGCTGATGTTCATATTGGCCGTCCTCTTTTTACCCGACTATCCCGGCTATATGACCGGTTTGATCCTGATCGGCCTTGCCCGCTGCATCGCGATGGTCATCGTCTGGAACGACCTTGCCGGAGGGAACCGCGAATACGGAGCCCTGTTGGTTGCCTTGAACAGTCTGTTCCAGATGGCATCCTACAGCTTCTATGCCTGGCTGTTCATAAACGTGCTTCCGGAGAAACTGGGGCTGGGCCACTTCGATGCGGGTGTACCTGTCAAAGAGGTGGTGGTGAGCGTCCTTATTTACCTCGGCATACCGTTCTTTGCCGGAATGATCAGCCGCTACGTGCTGATCGGCCGAAAGGGCAAAGAGTGGTTCGACCGTAAGTTCGTTCCGAAGACGGCGCCCGTGACGTTGTATGCACTGCTGTTCACTATCGTTGTAATGTTCAGTCTTAAAGGCGAAATGATAGTGCAGTTGCCGATGGAGGTACTTCGCATCGCCGTCCCCCTGTTCCTTTATTTCATGATCATGTTCTTCAGCAGTTTCCTGGCCGGACGCCTATTGGGGCTGGAGTACGACCGCAATGCGGCTGTCGCATTCACGGCAACGGGCAACAACTTCGAGTTGGCCATAGCGGTAGCGATTGCGGTATTCGGAATCGATTCTCCGCAAGCATTCGCAGGAGTCATCGGACCGCTCATCGAAGTACCTGCACTCATCCTGTTAGTGAAAGTCAGCCGCTATTTCCAACGAAAAGCATATAACGCATGAAAAACATACTGGTACTTTGTACGGGAAACAGTTGTCGAAGCCAGATGGCAGAAGGCTACCTACGTCATTTTGCCGGCGATCGGGCCAATGTGTACAGCGCCGGTGTAGAGAAACACGGCGTGAACCCCAAAGCGATAGAGGTGATGCGGGAGGACGGCATCGATATCTCAAGTCATACATCGAACCTGGTGGACGAGTACATGGACATCGACTTCGACCTGATCCTGACCGTCTGCGACAATGCGAAAGAGCGTTGTCCGTATTTTCCGGCCAAAGCTGTTCGTTTGCATCATAGCTTTCCCGATCCGGCCAAAGCGACAGGAAGTCCCGAAGAGATCAAGGAGGAATTTCGTAAAGTCCGTGACTTGGTGAAGGACTACTGCAGGGAGGTTGTTGCAGCCAGTAGTACCTGAGCGATTAAGATTGCCCTAAAGTAGATTTGGATTTAATTATTAAAATAAAAAGAAACAGCCGAATAAATCCGGTTGTTCTTAGGTAGCGGGGACGCGCCTTCGGCGCACAGGCAGCGCTCGAATCTGCGTCCGCCGGAGGCGGATATTTGCCCAACGTCATTTAATGAGGCAGCGATTTGATAAACGACCTGCCAACGCCGTTCTTCAGCCACTTTTCACGTGCCATCGCTTTGGACTTGGTCTTAAATTCTTCGGCATGAATCAGCTTCCATGTCCGATAACGTTTCGTCCAATCTTTGCAGGACGATTCATTTTGAGAAAGTAGCCTGAGTTTCAGATTGCCGGTAAATCCGACGTAGTGTTTACAGCTGCTTTCGGAAAAAAGTACGTAAACTGTGTAAATCAATTAAAAAAGAAACAGCCGGAATAAATCCGGCTGTTCTTAGGTAGCGGGGACAGGACTCGAACCTGTGACCTTTGGGTTATGAGCCCAACGAGCTACCAACTGCTCCACCCCGCACTGTTTTGGACTGCAAAGATATAATTAGTTCCTTTACTATAGAGCTACTAGCAAAAAAATCATCTTTTATGAGCCATAAGGCTGGATTTGTGAGCATTATAGGTAGGCCGAATGTCGGGAAATCCACCTTGATGAATCGATTGATCGGGGAGACTCTTTCCATTGTCACTCCCAAGGCTCAGACTACCCGTCATCGAATCAAGGGTATACTCAATGCCGAGGACTATCAGATCGTTTTTTCCGATACGCCCGGCATCCTGGAGCCACACTACCTGCTTCATCATCGCATGATGGAATATGTCAAATCTTCGCTTGAAGATGCTGATGCAGTTCTCTTCATAACAGACCTTGAAGAAGAATACCTGAACGAGGACCTGGTCAAGCGTATTCGTGCTATTCAGGTGCCTGTCGTGATCGTCATCAATAAGGTCGACAATTCCTCACAGAACGAAATCAATAAATTGGTGCATGGGTGGAAGAAAGCGGTTGATGCGAAGGCGGTAATTCCTTGTTCCGCATTGAATAATTTCAATGTCGATGAAGTCAAGCGACTGATGCTCGAATTGATCCCGGAAAATCCTCCTTTCTTTCCCAAGGATGAGCTGAGCGATGCTTCGATGCGCTTTTTCGCTTCCGAGTTCATCCGGGAGAAGATCTTCCTTCACTTCAAAGAAGAGATTCCATACGCTTGCACGGTCGAGGTGGAAAGTTTCAAGGAGGACGGTCCGATTATCCGAATTGGAGCAGTCATTTTCGTAGAACGCGACTCTCAGAAAGGCATCATTATCGGTCGAAAAGGCGAGTCAATCAAGCGAATCGGCACGGAAGCGAGAAAAGACCTCGAAGCGTTCCTGAACCGCAAGGTTTTTCTTGAACTATTTGTAAAGGTGGAAAAGGATTGGCGTAAAAGTGAAAGCAAGCTCCGTCGTCTCGGATACCCCTCGCAATCCTAACCACTAGATTAAATGAGCCTGTAACCTTTTCACTGTGTCAGGTGTGTTTAATCAACTTCCTTGAAAAGAAATTTATCTTTAAAGGATCTATTCAATCCATTAAACGAGGGCAAGGAGATTTTCAGATTGCCAAAGGAATGATTCAGCTGTCAATTAGTTGCGACCATTCCTCGGATCTACTAACACCACCCTTCTGCCGACTTTTTCCTACCTTCCCGAAAAAAGACGACCATGAAACTCCTCATATATATGCTCATTCCGGCGATGCTGCTCGCAGCAATTGCCTGCAAGAAGGAAAGCGATACTGATCCTTCCTCCGGCAACACTCTTAACGTCGAATATTCGATCAGTTGCACGGACTGTTTTGTCTACTGCACCGGTGCCAACGGACAAGTGAACAACTTCTTTAACCAGAACAGTTCATGGAAATATACTTACCAAGCTTCTATCGGAGATACGCTCCGGCTCGTGGCGCAGAACACCTCCGGTCAACCTGCCTCCGTAGCCGGATACATACGGCTCAACAACACCATCGTAGCGGCTGATACCAGCTATTGCCCGATCAACGGTGTCATTATCGTCTCTGACACTCTTTGAACGTAACACTATGCGAATCCTTAAACGTTTGCTGCTGATAGTAGCGCTCCTGTTGCTCCTTTCGGTCATTTCCGTCATCATATACCTGCAAACGACCAAACCGGTCTATTCCGGCGAACTCCCGCTTGAGAGACTCTCCGCACCGGTGACCGTCTATCATGACGACTACGGTGTTCCTCATATCTACGGCCAGAACGAAACCGATACCTATCGTGCGTTCGGCTACCTCGTCGCTCAGGAGCGCCTCTTCCAAATGGAAATGATCCGACGGGTCAGCAGTGGACGACTGTCTGAAATACTCGGCAGCTCGATGCTGGAGGTGGACCGTTTCTTCCGGATGCTCGACATCA
>JBJOMA010000081.1:0-4270 GCA_046052625.1 Bacteroidota bacterium | reverse complement strand
GTGCTCTTGTCAGGCGTACGCTTGATCGTTTCTGCAGAAATGCCGTCTTGCATCATGGCGCTCTTCTGTTGCATGACTGTCAGCGTGGCCGTGTTTTCCCGCTTCATCTCAGCGACAACGACCACCTCGTTAAGTTCCTGACTGCTGGATTCCATTGCTACCTCCAGGTTCACCACTTCGCCGTTACGCACCACCACATCACGGATCACTTTCGACTGATAGCCGACGTACCGGATGTTGACAGCATGCGTCCCCGCAGGAACATTGCTGATCAGGAAATTCCCATCCAGGTCCGTAACGGTCCCGATCGTGGTTCCTTCCACTTGAATCGGTACACCGATCAATGTCTCACCGTTCGTCTTGTCGATGATTCGACCGGATATCTTACCGGTCATGTTGCTTCCTTCATTTCCCAATGCCTGAAATACAGTCAGGGACAAACTGATCACTAATGTGCGTAAGGAGAATTTCATGTTCTTGTGAATACAATTTGAACTAAAGTACACTGGCAACGTGAAGGGAAACTTAACGGGATGTTATGTTAAGGTTATCCCAAAGATGAAAGGAGGGGAAACGCTTTGTTTCTCCCTCCTTTCAGATTTTTGTGTAAACGGAAGGTTAATTCTTTATGAGGCGAAAAGCCTTACTTCCACCGGATGAACGTAGGACAAGGTGATACGTTCCGGCTGTAAGGTTATCGGCGTCATCAAGACGGATACTGTGGTTTCCGATCTCGAGACGGTCGATTTGCAGATCTTTTACAACCCGGCCTTGTAAGTCAAGAATCACGATGGAGCCTACGAATGGTGCGGTAAGTCGGAATTCCAGGCGGCTGTTTGCGTCTACAGGATTCGGATAAAGGGAGACCTGCTCTATGCTGCTAAATTCATTGATTCCGACGGAATAGCCGGTGTTCTGACAGTCGTAATTGCTCCAGCCCGAGGTCCAATCTGTTGTTCCAAATGCGCCTTTATAGGTCACAACGTCGAAGAAAGAGTTCTGAAGATTTGCTGACGAGAAATCCGCACCTGACAGAAGCGGTGACCCTTGCACAGGGATGAAATCAGGTGAGGAGTAGTCATATGCATCGGTTAGTTGGAGATCTGTCGGACTCGTAAGGAGACTGTTTCCGTAAGACGGAGTATTGTACCAGGCGGTGATATCAAAGGTGCTACCGGAAGCCACGGCCAGCGGTGTATTGCAGCCGGCCCAAATGGAATTGCGAACCTGCAAGTCACCGTTATTGGCATTGGTTTCGCAGTTTGCACCGTCGACCAAAAGTCCGGTAGGATAACCGGCTACCGCGGAATTGTAGATGCAGGTCTTAGTGCTGCGGCGAAGGTGCGCCCCGCGCTTATAGTTACTATTGTAGGTATTGCCCGTCCCGGAAATCGGTCCGATCAGAGTGACGTTTGAATACTTTGCATTGGTAAACGGGGCATTGGTCGTACCGCTTGCATCATTATCGGATTCGAAACCGTTGGATCCTGAAATGTCTGCAACGGAGGAATCCCGCAAACCTACAAGGAATTGCATGTTTCCTGAATAGCCGAAATCGGTATCGAAATCATCGTCCAATCCCCGATAAGCGATGAGGTGCTTGGCATTGACCGTTCCGCCGAAACATTCATAGGAGTCATCGCCGGAGAAACTAACCATGACATAATCCACTACTGTGCCATTGCCCACACCGCCCAAAGTCAACCCGTTAATTTCATTATTAGGCATGAAGGCGATGCCCGGAAATTCGATACGTACATAACGAATGATGCCGGAATTATCGCTGGGGTCTGTACCGCCGTAAAGTCCTTTCACAGGATCGATACCTCCCTCGATGAGTTTTTCGCCGGCCGGATCATTTAACGGAGCCCGGCCAAGGATGATAAGCCCGCCCCAGTCGCCGTAGGTCCGCTGTCCTGCCGGTTCATTGGATGTGAAAACGATCGGTTGCGCGGAAGTTCCATCTGCAATAAGTTTGGAACCGCGGGTGACGATCAGGCTGCCCTTACTGGCCTTTTCCCCTTTGATGATCGTTCCGGGTTGGATAGTCAGTTCTGCATTGTTCGTCACGTAGACGAAACCGCTGAGCAGATAAACGTTGTTGTTTGTCCATGTGGTGTTGACGTTGATGTCGCCTGAGACAGTCACCACGGATTGTGCATTAACTCCGGATAATAAGAGTACGGACAGAAGTCCGGTAAACAGTAAGGATTTTTTCATGTCGGTCAGGATTTGAAATTTTACCCGAAAGTATCCCGACGGTTTTACGACAATGTTAATGCGGTGTCAAATTTATTTTAGAAAAACGTGAACCGTATGTGAACAAGGATATCGGATTGTTCAGATGACCAGCCGATATCCGATGCCTTTTTGTGTCTGGATGATGTCCTCTCCGATTTTTTTTCTTATCCGAAGAATATGGACATCAATGGTCCTGTCTTTTTCGCTTCCTTCCCTTTTCCAAACCTTATCGAAGATCTCATCACGCGTGAAGACTTTGAAAGGATGGCTGGCAAGCAGATGCAGCAACTCGAACTCTTTTTTGGAAAGCGGAACGATTTCCTGATTCAAATGAACGGTATATGCATCTTTATCAATGTGCAACTTCTTGAAGGTCGTGGCTGACTGAAGTGCGATGGTTTCACCACCGATACCGATCCTGCGGGAGAGCCTGGTCAGAAAAGCCGCCTGACGCAGCGGTTTTGTCACGAAATCATCTGCACCGGCCTTGAACGAGGCGATCTCGGATTCAGCTTCAGTCGAAGAGGAGAGGATGATGGTTTTTAAATGATTGAATCCCGATTTGCTTTTAATCAGGAAACAAAGTTCCAGTGCCGCCAACTCCTGACGGTCACTGTCGATCACGATGGCATCCGGCTGTAAATTTTTGATGGTTGAAACAGCCGAAGAAAAACGGTCGCAATGGAAGAAATTGAACTGCTGCTCGATGTTATTGACAGGAAAGCCGAGCTGATGCGTATTCTCTGAAACAAACAGGACCTTTCTCATGATACCTTTTTTTCGCTTTGCAGGATCTCCCTTACCAGCCCTAGGATGACCGCCGGACGGATCGGTTTGGTCACGAAATGTTCGCCACCCGCATCTGCAGCCTGCATGGTCGTATATTCATCTGAATCTGCAGTCAGGAAAAGCACAGGGATGTCCCGTAAGAACGGATCCTGCTTCAGGATACGGCAAGCTTCAATACCGCTCTGACCGGGCATACGGACATCCATGATGATCAGGTCCGGCTGATAGGTACGCGCTTTTGAAATACCGTCCATGCCGTCTTTGGCGGCATAAACGGTGTAATCCTGCTTCTGCAGGTTGTAGGTCAGGATTTCCACTACATCCGGTTCGTCGTCAACCACTAGTATTTTATGATTCGAATTCATTATCTGTTATTTGTATCGAAGATCGCCTATCGATGTGAAGTGTTCATTACTGCTACGTGAATTAATTGTTAATTGACGGCCCTTTAATCGCTTCTCGATTGCTTCTGCTGCCGTACCTTTGCAACTCAGGTATGGCAAAAAGGACTAAAAAACAGAAGCGGATCATCAAAGGTCTCTGGACAACTGTTGCAGTGCTGGCTCTCATAGTAGCCGTTTTCGGATTTTTCATCCTGAAACGTCTATACACCCCGAATACGGCCGTCCGTAACGATGGATATGTCTATATTCCGACCGGGTCCTCCTTTGAGGATGTACTTCGTTTATTGGATGAAGAACACATTCTCAAGGACCGGGAGACCTTCCGGTGGACCGCTATCCGCATGAACTATTCGGCTAATGTAAAGCCGGGTCGTTACAAGCTGAAAAGTGGAATGGGCAACCGTGAACTCGTAGGCCTGCTGCGTAGCGGCAAGCAATCTCCCGTCCGACTTACCTTCAACAATGTCCGCACAAAGTCGCAGCTTACCGAACTTGTTTCCGGTCAGCTTGAACTGAAATCATCTTCACTTCAGAAACTGCTGAGTGATAGGGAGTACCTGGAGGGTATCGGTTTCACACCCGACAACATTCTGGCCTTGTTCATTCCGGACACGTACGAGATCTATTGGAATACCAGTCCGGACCAGTTCATTACGCGTATGAAACGCGAGTACGATAAATTTTGGAATTCCCGACGGCTTGAAAAGGCATCACGTGCGCTTCTTAGTCCCGTTCAAGTTTCCGTCATCGCATCCATCGTGCAACAAGAGACCAACAAGTCGGACGAGAAGCCGGTCATCGCAGGTGTCTATATCAACCGTTTTAGGAAAGATTGG
>JBJOMA010000080.1:0-3001 GCA_046052625.1 Bacteroidota bacterium | reverse complement strand
CGACGGAATCAAGGTCGCCGACAACGGAGAATGTTTTCTTGAAAAAGGATCACATGCCCATCTGAACAATTTCAACTGCTCGGAAAAGTCACAGGACGACTTCAAGGTACACACGGACGGGAAAAACGTCCATTTGATTGAAGCATTAGACGGTCAGCTCATCACACTGCGCGTCACGACACCTGCGAAAGTGAACGGTGGAGAGCTGCACAGCGATCCGGAAAACGACCAACTGAAAATAGCCGTGGTGAACCGCTATTCGGATGCCCGGCCGGCCATCGGCATGATCCGGAATTTCGGTCTGAAGCGAGGAGCGATCGCCTCCACGGTCGCACACGACAGTCATAACATCATCGCCGTCGGATGCTCCGACGAGGAGATCTGCAAGGCCGTCAATCTGCTCGTCCGCCATCGCGGAGGATTGTGTACCGTCGACGGGGAATCAGAAATGGTGCTGCCGCTGCCGATTGCAGGATTGATTTCCGACCAGGACGGCCGTACGGTTTCTCGCGCCTACGCCGAACTGGACCGAAAAGCCAAGGAGCTCGGCTCCACCCTCCGCGCACCATTCATGACACTGTCATTCATGGCGCTGCTGGTCATACCTGAATTCAAGATGAGCGACCTCGGGCTCTTCGATGCGGTAAACTTCCGCTTTACCGACCTGACGGAGTAGTTAGTGGTTAGTGGTTAGTGGTTAGTGCAAGTTCCAAGTTCCAAGTTCCAAGTTTCAAGTTCCAAGTTCCAAGTTCCAAGTTTCAAGTTCCAGGATTCAGGATTCAGGTTGTTCCGCAATCCGATCTCACGTGCCCGATTCGCAGATTGGCACATCCACTCCTCCGCCTTCGGCGGACAGGTCCGCACATCACCCGCTCCCCGAGCAAGTTGAGGAGCACAGCATGAAAAGAACGAGGTGCGACTGCTTCCGCAACCCGCACCTCGTAACTCACTACCGGGAATGCATGCCGGCAGCAAATAAATAATCAATAACGATAAGCGTCGTTCTTGTAAGGCCCCTGAACCTTTACACCGATGTAGTCGGCCTGTTCATTCGACAACGTGTCGATTTCAACACCGATCTTCTTCAGGTGCAGGCGGGCCACCTTCTCATCGAGGTGCTTCGGCAAGGTGTAAACCTTGTTCTCGTAGCTGGACGAGTTCGCCCACAGCTCCAACTGGGCAAGGGTCTGGTTGGTGAAGGAGTTGGACATCACGAACGAAGGATGACCCATGGCGCAACCGAGATTGACCAGGCGACCCTCCGCCAATACGATGATGTCTTTTCCGTCCACGGTATACTTGTCGACCTGCGGCTTGATGGTATCCATCGTATGGCCGTAGTTCTTGTTCAGCCACGCCATGTCGATTTCATTGTCGAAGTGTCCGATGTTACAGACAACGGCGTTGTGCTTCATCGCCTTGAAGTGGCGGTCGGTCACGATATTGACGTTTCCGGTGGCGGTGACGATGATGTCTGCCTCTTTCACGGCGTCGTCCATCTTCTTGACCTCGTAGCCTTCCATGGCGGCCTGCAAAGCACAGATCGGATCGATTTCCGTGACAATGACGCGTACTTTGGAATCACGCAGCGAATCGGCAGATCCTTTGCCTACATCACCGAAACCGGCGACGACTGCGACTTTTCCGGCCATCATGAGGTCGGTAGCACGACGGATGGCATCGACCAGTGACTCGCGGCAACCGTATTTGTTGTCGAATTTTGACTTGGTGACAGAGTCGTTCACGTTGATCGCGGGCATCGGCAGCGTACCGTTCTTCATGCGCTCATACAGACGGTGAACACCGGTGGTGGTCTCTTCGGACAATCCTTTGATGCCGGCCACCAGCTCGGGGTATTTATCCAGCACCATGTTGGTCAGGTCACCACCGTCGTCCAGGATCATGTTGAGCGGCTTGCGGTCCTCTCCGAAGAAGAGGGTCTGCTCGATGCACCAATCGAACTCTTCGGCATTCATTCCTTTCCATGCATACACAGAGATTCCATTAGCAGCGATGGCAGCAGCGGCATGGTCTTGCGTCGAGAAAATGTTGCAGGAGGACCAGGTCACTTCCGCACCCAGTTCAACCAGCGTCTCGATGAGAACAGCGGTTTGTATAGTCATGTGCAAACAACCGGCGATCCGGGCGCCTTTGAGAGGCTTCTTGGCACCGTATTCTTCACGAAGCGCCATCAGTCCGGGCATCTCCGCCTCGGCCAGCTTGATCTCCTTGCGGCCCCATTCGGCCAGCGAAATGTCCTTTACCTTGTATTTCACGATTTTTTCTACGGCTGTTTGTGCCATGATTTTGGGTTTAAAGTATTGATTTTTATGCTCTAGAGGCCTGCAAAGGTACTAAATTCGCAGGATTTTTCAAATTCAATCATCGAGTGAAACGGCCGACTTAAACCCGGTTCACCGTATATTTCAGCAAGTAACAACCCGGCATGGCGATTGTTTTCGAATATTACGAACCTCAAGGAAAATACCGGTTAGCCGTGTGGAAATCAGAAAAGTCGGATGGCGAATCTGATCTCCGGCTCCTTTCACCCCGCGAAGCGGCTGAATATGCCACCTTCAAAAGCCCTTCTAGAAAACGTGAATTTCTGGCTGTCCGTCGATTGGTACGCCAATTGGCCGGAGATTCGGCGATTATCCGTTACGATTCCGACGGCGCCCCGCAACTGGAGGACGGCCGATCGCTTTCCATCACCCATTCGGGTGATTGCGTGGGGGTCATGACCGGTGAGACAGGCCGGATGGGAATCGATCTGGAGACCATCCGCGAAAACATCGACCGGATTGTTCAGAAGTTCATGGATGACGCGGAACAGGCCTCCTTCGGAAGCCTCCTCACCCCGGAAGCGATGCATGTCATCTGGTGTGCTAAAGAAATCCTGTTCAAGATCTACCGAAAGGGCGGAATAGATTTCCGGAAGGATCTGGAAGTAAAACCCACCACCATCCGGGAAACAGGAGTGGTGGAAGCGATGATACGGAAA
>JBJOMA010000079.1:0-28386 GCA_046052625.1 Bacteroidota bacterium | reverse complement strand
AGATTAGCGTGATAATCACGAACTTTATACTGTGAATCGCTTGTACCGACCGGCATCCTTTTACGGCCTTATCTTTTGGCTGATGGTCGTGATACAGCCTGTCGTTTCTGTTGCGCAATGCCCTGTTCCGAGCGGACTGGCGGCGGATCAGCTGACCCCTTCCTCCGTCCGACTGAATTGGAATCAGCTTTATGCGGACAGCCTGCTTATCCGCTACCGGGAAACAGGCTCGCTGGTTTTCCGCTACCTTCGGGTAACCCCCGGAAATTCCACCGCTTGTACCATTGATCAGCTGCTTCCGAATACGGCATATCAGTGGCAGATCCGCGCCTTTTGTACCAACACCTCCAGTCCTTACCAGTCGGTCGCCGCTGTATTCACGACTCCCTCTGCAGATGTATATTGCGTGACTCCGAATGAGAACGTCACATCCGGTATCACAAAGAACAGCGCGATTCTTTCCTGGAACAGCGATGTGATTGCAGATTCATTCGAGCTCAGATATGCCGTTTACGGAAGTCTTAATTACACCACCGAGATCCTCGCCGGCAACGATCACTCCATCACCCTGACCGCATTGTCGCCTTCCACTACTTATGCATGGACCGTCAGAAGCCATTGTAACGGCACTGCTTATTCTTTCAGTCCGACCAATTCCTTCACGACGGTTTCGGACAGTTGTGACAAGCCGTCTTCCTCCAGCCTTAACAGCACGAATGTTTCGGCTACCGGAGCGACCCTCAGCTGGGATGCAGTGGCAGGAGCGGTCAGTTACAATGTCCGCTATGAGATTCCTGCTACCGGTCGGTACAGGACGGTTTCCTCTCCTTCGAATCAACTGGTTCTTGACGGGCTGCGCCCGAATACCACTTATGAATTCCGGGTACAGTCCGTCTGCCCGTCCGGATTCTCGCTGTGGACTTCCGCATCCGATTTTACAACCGATGTCAATGGTCTAACCATCACACGCGGCCCTTACATCCAGCAGACGTCGACCAATTCTACATATATCCGCTGGCGTACGAACGACCCTTCCGATTCAAAAGTCTGTTTTGGAACATCATCGAATAATCTGAACCGCTGCGTCACCAATCCACTGTTGACGACCGAGCACATCGTTCAACTGACCGGCCTTTCGCCTTCCACGACCTATTATTATTCCATCGGATCAGTAACCCAACGGCTGGCTGGCGATACCAGCTTTTTCGTCCGTACCAATCCCCTGATAGGCACTCCGGGACCGACACACCTCTGGGTCATCGGTGATTTCGGTCTGGCCTCTGCCGGACAGGCACAAGTCAGGGATGCTTACGAAAACTTTTGCGCAGCCAATAACCGTCCGACTGATTTATGGTTGTGGTTAGGCGACAATGCCTATTACAGCGGTACCGATGCCGAATACCAAGAAGAATTATTCGACATGTATCCGTACCAGTTGAGAAGATTCAACAGCTGGGCGGCTCCGGGTAACCACGATCTGGGCTCCTGCGATGCGTTGACCGAAACTGGCCCGTACTTCGAGAATTTCACACTTCCCAGGAACGGGGAGGTGGGAGGGATTCCCAGTAATACGGAGGCCTATTACTCCTTCAATTACGCCAATATCCATTTCATCTCCTTAGAGTCCTATACCTCTGACTTCCGCGATACGGCAGGAGCCATGATTGACTGGTTACGGCGTGACTTGCAAGCCAACCGTCAGCGATGGACGGTGGTTTACTTCCACCATCCGCCGTATTCAAAGGGCTCTCATGACTCTGATAACAGTACAGAACTGGTAGAGATGCGGACGAATATCGTACCGATACTCGAACAGTACCACGTTGACCTGGTGCTGTCAGGGCACAGTCATGCTTATGAGCGCTCGTATCTCATCCATGGTCATTATGATGATGAGAGCACCTTCGATATGCAGACGATGGCGGTCGATACCGGCAGTGGTACTTATCCTGCGGCATATGTAAAATCCGCTCCCGGTTTTTTGGGAACTGTTTATGTCGTCTGCGGAGTTTCCGGGCAGCTGAGTTCCACCTCCTCCGGCTGGCCGCATGATGCAATGTATTTGTCAGACAACAGCCAATTCGGATCCATGTTGATCGATGTCACCGGCGACCGGATGGACTGCCGGTTCCTAACGGCGAACGGATCCATAGGAGACGATTTCACGATCCTGAAATCCGGTTCGCAATTCCTTAATCTGTCTTCCGATTCGCTTCAGCCTCCAGCTGCATCCGCTAAGACATCGTTGTTTGAATTTTCCGTTTATCCGAATCCGGTTCAGACGGAGGCGACACTTTTACTTGATGTGATACAATCCGCAGCTATCCGACTGCAGGTTTATGATGTTATTGGAAAAAGCATCATAGTTGATGATCTGGGCGTTCAACCCCAAGGAGTCCGCCGCATACCATTGAATGTCTCTTCACTTTCTTCCGGCTTCTACCTTGTGACAGTCACTGCCGGCGCGTATTCCGGGACTTGTCGCATGATAGTCCGTTGAATACAACCGTTACCCGCTGTAAAAATACCTTTGCATTGGTGTTGACTGTTACGCACTTTGGCGGATATTTGAATAATCATTTTAATAAACTTATCCGTACTTCGCATGACATTCGATGAACTGGGCCTGGATGATTCGTTGCTGGACGGATTACATTCGATGGGGTTCGAAAAAGCCACTCCCATACAGGAGCTCGTACTTCCCCTCATTCTTGACGGTAAAGATGTGATCGCCTGTGCTCAGACCGGCACCGGAAAGACCGCTGCCTACCTGCTACCGATTCTTGACAAGATCAGCCGGCAACAGAAGCAACATACCGCTGCACTGATTGTCTCACCGACCCGTGAGCTGGCATTGCAGATCGATCATGCCTTTCAGGGCTTTTCCTATTTCACCGACGCCAGTTCGATTGCAGTATACGGCGGAGGCGACGGACAGACGTTCGACAGGGAGAAGAAAGCGATGACCGAGGGAGCTTCTGTCATAATCGCGACTCCCGGACGACTGATCAGTCATTTGAATCTCGGCTATGTGAAGCTCGACCAGCTCGACTTCCTGGTGCTGGACGAAGCGGATAAGATGCTCGACATGGGCTTTCACGAGGACATCCTGAAGATCATCCGCTTTCTTCCTGCAAAGCGGCAGAACCTGCTGTTCTCTGCTACCATGCCTCCGAAGATTCGTGAGCTGGCCCGTAAGATCATGAACCACCCCGAGGAGGTGAATATTGCCATCAGCAAGCCCGCAGCGGGAGTGAAGCAGGGCGCGTATGTCCTTCATGAATCCCAGAAACCGGCACTGCTTAAGCGGATCCTTTCTTCCCGCTCGGATGCCAGTATGCTGGTCTTCGCTTCCACGAAGCAGACAGTAAAAGACCTGGAAAGGAGTCTTAGGAAAGAAGGATTTCCGGTAAGGGCCATACACAGCGATCTTACTCAGGAAGAGCGGGAGGCGGTCTTGTTGTCATTCAGGACGCGCCAGACGAAGATATTGGTGGCTACTGACATCCTTTCCCGTGGTATCGATATCGACAATATCGGACTCGTGCTGAACTACGATGTTCCCGGTGACGCGGAGGATTACGTCCACCGTGTGGGACGTACCGCGCGTGCGGAAACTACCGGCGAGGCCATAACGTTCATCGGCGAAAAAGACCAGCGAAGATTCGGTGGGATCGAACAGTTGATCGAATCAATTGTTCCCAAACTTGATATTCCGGAAGAGCTGGGTTCCGGCCCCGCGTATCGACCGGAAGCCCGCAGCGGCGGATCGGGAGGCGGTCCTCAAGGTAAAAAGCACGGTCGTAGACCGCCATTCAAGGGCAAGCGAAAAGGCCCCCCCCGCAATCAGGCTTCCTGAGCGCTTTTCCGGATGCTGATTACGACCGATTTCGAAGTCGGCGTGTTGCTTTTTTCTGCGACGCTGCCGATCGGCACTAATACATTCGTTTCCGGGAAATAGGTCGCCACGCAGCCTTCCGGGATACTGAATGGAATCACGATGAAGCGGTGTGCGACGCGTTCTTTTCCGTCGTGATGATTGAAGAGGTCGACGGTATCTCCTTTTGAAAGACCTGCTTGCTGCACATCTTTTTCATTCATGAAAATCACCCGTCGTTCGTTCAGAATGCCGCGGTACCGGTCGTTCAGTCCATAAATAGTAGTATTGAACTGGTCGTGGCTACGTACCGTCATCATCAGGTACTGTCCCTGCGGCAAGGTGTTGGTCGGCGCATGAGCGACAGTGAAATTCGCCTTGCCGTTGAATGTATTGAACCGTCCTTCGCGGGATCCGTTCGGCAGGTAGAATCCTCCCGGGATCCTGATCCGGCGGTTGTATTCCTGGAATCCCGGAATCACCGATTCGATCGCATCCCGGATGTGATCATAGTGTTTGGAGAAACGGTTCCAGTGGTCGCCGGCCCTTTCACCGAATACCGCTTCTGCGAGGCGACATACGATCATCGGCTCGCTCATCAGTGAATCGGATACGGGTTTCAGACTTCCTTTCGAAGAATGAACTACGCCCATGGAGTTTTCACAACTGATGAACTGAAGCTCTCCGTTCAGGATGTCCTTGTCGCTTCTTCCGTAGGTTGGAAGTATCAGTGCTTCCTCTCCGGCGATGAGGTGGCTTCGGTTCAGTTTTGTCGACACATGCACGGTCAACCGGCAACGACGCAGTGCTTCGGCGGTATAATTGGTGTCCGGTGTTGCCGAAAGGAAGTTACCGCCCATGGCAAAGAACACCTTTGCTTTCCCTTCGTGCATCGCATGGATGCATTCAACCGTGTCATAGCCGTCGTGTTTTGGGGGGTCGAAACCGAAGATGCGCTGCAGCCCGTCCAGCAGTACTTTCGGCGGTTTCTCATAAATCCCCATGGTGCGGTCGCCTTGAACATTGCTGTGTCCGCGTACCGGACAGGTGCCTGCGCCCGGCTTTCCAATACTGCCTTTCAAAAGCAACAGGTTCACCACCTCCTTGATGGTATCGACCGCGTTCTTGTGCTGTGTCAGGCCCATGGCCCAGCAGGCGATGATCTTACGGCGGTCACGGAGCAGGTCTGCTGCAATCCTTAGTTCCTTCTCAGGGATACCGCACGCTGCTACCAGTTGGTCGAACTGCAAAGATTCAAGATGCCGGATATACGTTTCATAGCCTTCTGTCTTTTCGCGGATGAATTCCGGATCGAATACCGTTCCCGGCGCTTTACGTTCCTCCTGGAGCAGCAGCAGGTTGATCGCCTGTAAAAGCGCCATGTCGCCGTTTATCCGTACCTGGAGGAATAAGTCGGTAAGTCGCGACTTGATTCCCATGATGCCGTTAACGGTCTGTGGATTGTTGAAACCCAACAGGCCCGTTTCCGGCAGTGGATTGATGGAGATGATCTTGGCGCCGTTCGCTTTCGCTTTCTGGAGGGCAGTGAGCATCCTCGGATGGTTCGTACCGGGATTCTGACCGATGATGAGGATTACCTCTGCAGAGTAGAAGTCCTCCAGCGTCACCGATCCTTTTCCGATGCCGACGGTTTCGTTCAATGCGACACCGCTCGATTCGTGGCACATGTTGGAGCAATCGGGCAAGTTGTTAGTGCCGAACTGCCGAACGAAAAGCTGATAAAGGAACGCGGCCTCGTTACTTGTACGTCCGGATGTATAGAAGACAGCCTCGTCCGGTGAATCCAGGCGGTGCAGCTCCGCCGCGATCTTGCCGAACGCTTCCTCCCAGGAAATCGGACGGTAATGACTCGCACCTTTAGGCAGGTACATCGGCTCTGCGATGCGACCTTTCTTGCCGATATCATAATCACTCAGACCTGCCAGCTCGGAGATACTGTGCTTACTGAAGAAATCGGCCGTCAGTTTCTTAGTCGTCGCTTCTTCGGCGATCGCCTTTGCACCGTTCTCGCAGTACTCCGCGATAGTGGAACGGTCGTCGTCAGGGTCCGGCCAGGCACAGCCCGGGCAGTCGTATCCGTCTTTCTGGTTGACATTCAGCAGGGCTTTGATTCCCCGGCCGACATTCATCTCGCTAAAGACGTGTTCGACCGCACTGATGACCGCCGGAATGCCGGCAGCTGTTTTTTTAGGTTCCGTCAGATGGATGCCCGTGAAGGTCTCTGGGTTTTCCGGGTTAGGTGTCGAAGGCTCTTCGTTTTTTTTCATGGAATGATCCGGTCGGCACCGGCATAACAGTTGAACCGGCCTTCACGAAGAAAGCCTACAAGGGTGATATCGTGTTCTTTCGCAAGAGAAACAGCAAGGCTGCTGGGAGCTCCGATTGCAGCCACCATCCGGATACCGGCCATGGCAGCTTTCTGTATGAGTTCGAAACCGGCCCGCCCGCTCAGCAGCAGAATATGACGGGAGAAAGGAATTCCTCCTCCGGCTACACCGGCACCGATCAGTTTATCTACCGCATTGTGCCTGCCGATGTCTTCCCGCAGGAAGAGCTGTTTGCCATCCGTATCGAATAACGCAGCGGCATGCAGTCCGCCGGTATGTTTGAACACCGGCTGATCTTTCCTCAGACGTGCGGGTAATTCCAGCAGCAGCGAAGACGCAATTTGGAAGTTCGGCTGCTCGGCGAACGTTTTGCATAGGGTCCTGACTGCTTCGATAGAAGCTTTTCCGCAGATGCCACAGCTGGAGGTAGCATAGAAATTACGTTCCGTCCCTGACAGCTCGGGAATAATACCGGCGGCCAGCTCCACTTGCACGATGTTCTGGTTTTCAGGTCGCGTACCGCCTTCCGTGCAATAGCGTATGGAGGACACATCAGCAAATGACGGGAGAATACCTTCCGTGAACAGGAATCCGATTGCAAGCTCGAAGTCGTTACCCGGCGTCCGCAGGGTGACGGAAATGTTTTTCTTTCGTCGGTCTTCTTTCGGGCCGAACACCAGTCTGATTTCCATAGGCTCTTCCGTCGCCAGCAGGTCAGCCGCTTCTTCGGCTGTGCCGGAGCTGAAGCGTACGATGGAGACGGTAGAGACGGAAGTTTGCATGTCGTGTGCTATAAAATTAACGACAATTAGGTCCGGTTATACCGGCTGTATTAAATGTTGCCAGCGCTTTATCCCGCTCGGCCGGTGTATCGACACTGCATATCCATTCACCGGCAATCGGTAACAGACGCACCGTCTGAATTTCCTCCAATAATCTGCGCAGGGAGGAGTCTCCGTTTTCCAGGCGGTCCTGAAGACGGCGGATCGCTGACGGTTCATAGATCGTGAGCAACGGTTCGGGTGACCCGGTTTCCGCATTCATGAAAGCGACTGCTGCATGCTCCTTGCTTCTGTTCCGGACCAGTTCGAATATCCCCTCAGTGGGGAAATACGGATAATCACATCCTGTCACCAGCCACGCCGCATCCGGACGCAGTGCGGCAGCTGTCAGCAGCCCTGCTGCCGGACCGATCGCACCCCACTTCGGGTCATCCTTCAGTACGGTGATATTTTCCGACAAGTTTATATCCATGCCGGAAGAAATGAAAACATCTTCACAAAAAGGGCGGGTCATCCGCAGCATCCACTCGGATTGAGGGACACCGTGGTAGGTGATCTGTGATTTGTCGACACCCATTCTGGAGCTGCTTCCCCCGGAAAGAACAAGCCCAAGTAATGGAGCGGTAAAGGAATCAGCCATGTCCGTCTAAGCAGCCAGGGCTGCAGCGTCCGGAGGATTCCTGAACGCTACAGCCCTGCGGCTGTCAGCGATAAATTTACAACTGTCGGACGGTACTCCCAAATCCGTAGTGATCAACACGAGAAGCATCGTCACGGCAGCAGGAGGACAGGCTTTTCTGAGTCTGCGAGACTTGAAGGCCTGTATTCAGACAGCTCCTGAAGGCTGTCTTGTAAACCGCATCGCTTATTTCATGGCAGCGGAAGACTGGTACAATTCCCATAAGCGTTCAATGGGAACCACCTTCCTGTTCGCTTTGATTTCTTTTCCTTCCCGTGTCCAAAGCAACGGGTAACAGCTGATGACCTGCCACTCATTGATTGCCGGAATTTCACTTTCCCAGGTCTTCCAACGGAAGTCCCTGTAGTATTCGCTGATCTGTCCGAAAAAGCAGAAGCGGAGGAAGTCTGAGTAACGCATGCCGGTGGGAGTCCACCGCAAATCGTGCGGACCGCGGTAATGAACGATGGCCGCATCCAATTTCGTGTCGGGCGTAAGATTCAATGCCCAAAAGCCTCCGATGACATCATCTGCGACCAGAAGATACCGCGAGGAATCTTTTTTCATTTCATTCTTTCCCCTGTTCCACTCGGCCAGTCCGCGTTCGAATTCCTTGCAACCGGAACCCAGTACGCGCAGCCAACCGTGGTCCACTTTCATGCCCCCGTAATGGAAGATGAAGGCGGCGAGCGTTGAATTCAAATCAATCCCGTTCTGGTTGATACCGAATCGCGCTCTGGAAGTGTCCGCTTCGAACAGCTCCACATCATTTTTCGCCATCGAGAACCATTTCTGGATCTTCAGGAAATTGTAGGCGGTCGCTGTATTCGCATCCTGTATCGGAGCGGTCGCGATTTGCGCTTTCAGGACAGCGCAAAAGAGGGTCAGGGCCAATGTGATTGGCAGTGTCGTGTGTTTCATGGCACTCGTTTTAGGCCCGGAACTGTTGAGCATTCCGGAGCGTGTGTGTGTTGACTAAGGGTAAAGTAGTCCCACACGTGCTGCTGCGCAGAACGATTGACTTGCTATTCTTACAAAAAAAGAAACCCTGCTAAAGGCAAAAAAAGAGCATAAAGGGGCGTTGGGCAGGCTTATTCGTCAAAGACGGATACAAACATTACGTTCTTCCGTAAAAAACTCGAGCGCTTCGAATCCGCCTTCGCGACCCACTCCGCTTCCTTTCATGCCGCCGAAAGGCGTGCGGAGATCCCGCAATAGCCAGCAGTTCACCCAGACGATGCCGAATTGAAGTTTGCCGGCCATACGGTGTGTGCGAGTAAGATCGGAGGTCCACAAGGAGCAAGCCAGTCCATAGGAGGTGCTGTTCGCATAGTGCAGCACCTCGTTTTCAGAGTCGAACGGTTGCAGCGTGACGACGGGACCGAAGATTTCCTCCTGGTTGGTCCGGCAGTCGTATGCGAGGCCTTCTATGACAGTGGGTGCGATGAAGAATCCATTGGCGCAACGGCCCTCCGGATGGACGGCTTCGCCTCCGCAGAGAACAGTGCCGCCTTCTTCTTTCGCTAGCTGAATATAGGACATCACTTTTTCGTGGTGCTGCCCGGATACGATGGCGCCCAGCCAATTCCCTTCTTCCAGCGGATCGCCGGTTTTCAGTTTCTTCACCTCCGCAACGAATGCGTCACGGAAGCGCTCATAGATCGGTCGCTCGATCAGGATGCGGGATCCGCACAGACAGATCTCACCTTGATTAGAGAATGCGGATCGGACAGCGGTATGCACGGCCTTGTCGAAATCAGCATCTGCAAAAATGATAGTCGGGTTCTTGCCGCCCAGTTCAAGGGACAGTTTCTTGAACATGGGTCCTGCCGTACGGGAGATGATCTCGCCGGTCTTGGTTCCGCCGGTGAACGATACAGCGGGGATATCAGGATGTGATACGATTTGCATTCCGACTTTCGGGCCAAGACCGTGAACGATGTTCAGTACACCGGCAGGAAGTCCGGCTTCGAGCGAAAGCTTTCCCAGCAGGAAGGCGGTCATCGGAGTGATTTCAGAAGGCTTTGCCACGACGGTACACCCTGCTGCCAGCGCAGGAGCGATTTTCCAAGTAAAGAGATAAAGCGGCAGGTTCCAGGGAGAGATACATCCTGCTACTCCGATCGGTGTGCGAAGGGTATAGTTCAATGCGGTGTCCTCCATCGCATGCGCTTCGGTATGCGTGTGAAGCGAAGCTGTCGCATAGAACCGGAAGTTGCTGACTGCACGCGGAATATCGACGCTGCGTGACAACCACAGCGGTTTACCCTGGTCGTTCGTTTCTGCTTCCGCTAATCGGTCCAGATTCTGCTCAATGAGTGTTGCAAGCCGCAGCAGTAGTTCGCTGCGTTTGTGGCTGGAGGTGACGGACCATGCCGGAAATGCGGCCTTGGCGGCTTTCACTGCGGCTTCGACATCCCGTTCATCCGAATCGGGAATCAGGGAGTAGACGGCACCGGTAGCAGGATTGATATTGTCCAGATAGTTACCGGAAATGGGCGGTGTTTCCACGCCGCCGATGAGATTTTGCAACTGAACCATTTTCTTTGGATTATTCTGATAATGAGCAATTTCCACTAAGCTCGAGGTTCCAAAAACCAGCTTTTTAAGCTGAATAATGGGTTTTTAAATAAAACTTGCCGGATTTCGGCCATTTGCTTAGATTAGGAATATCTAGTTTGCGAAACTACGAATGAAAACAGCACTTTTTCATCGAAAGGAGCAGGAGATCCTTGAACGGATCAACAGGCTTTTTCATCATAAGAATTACAAGCTGTTGAGTCAGTCACTCAATCATGAGGCTGGCGTATTTCATTTTCGTGCGTCCAAGCCTAAGTTTTTACCGATTGGATCGACGGAAGGTCTTGATTTGAAAATCCGTCGCGAAGAAGAGAACCTCACACGAGTTGAAATCACCGTGCTGAAGAACGGACAGGAAGTCGATCACCCGGCGATTCGTGAAAAAGAGGATCAACTGGTGGATACGATGTACAAATTCTTCTGATCGTTCAGAGGCATCCTGTACGACCACCGTCCACCGGAAGATTTATTCCTGAGATATAAGCAGCTGCGGGAGCAGCCAGAAAAGCGACAGCGTTCGCCACTTCCGCCGGATCCGCAAATCGTCCCATCGGGATTTCATCCAGCATTTCTTTCTCAACAGCGGTTCGTTCGATGCCTGCCTTGACGGATTTGTTTTCAATCAAGGAACGCAGGCGTTGCGTATCCGTGGCTCCGGGCAGCACATTATTCACCGTTATACCGAAGGGTGCCACTTCGTTGGCCCAGGTCTTGGCCCAGTTGGCGACAGCCGCGCGGACGGTATTGGAAACACCGAGATTTTTGAGCGGCAGTTTCACTGAGGTGGAAATGATATTGATGATGCGTCCGTACCCGGAAGACTTCATTCCGGGCAAGACAGTCTGAGCCAGCAGTTGATTACACACCAAGTGGTTGTTGAAAGCCGCCAGGAATGCGTCCGGTGCCGCAGCGGTGATCGGCCCGGAGGGTGGTCCGCCCGTGTTGTTCACCAGGATATGTACCGGACCGGAAGCGACCAGTCGTTCCGCTGCGGAGCGTACTTCATCGGGAACGGAATAGTCTGCAACGATATAGCCGTGATTCTGTGCGTAGGGTTTCGGCAGCTCGTTACAGACGGCGGAGAGCGCCTCCTTGTTCCGGGCTGCCAGAACGACGGTCGCGCCCAGCTGCGCCAGCTCAACGGCTACTGCTTTCCCGATCCCTTGTGTGGCGCCACCCACCAGTGCGGTTTTCCCTCGTAAGTCCAGATCCATGACTGTTGAATGATACGTTGGTATTATTACTTTTGAAAGGGCGAGCCGTTGTATGAAAATATGCAACTTGACCCGGGCATAAAACTAACAAAAGCGTTCAACATGTCAGTCGTAAAACCGTTCTCTTTCAAGAAGTGGATCGATGAAAACCGTCATCTTCTGAAGCCGCCGGTCGGCAATCAGGTGGTATTCGCCCCCCAGCAGGATTTCATCGTGATGGTGGTCGGCGGGCCGAATTCCAGAAAGGATTTCCATTACAATGAAACCGAAGAGTTCTACTACCAGCTGGAGGGCGATATCGTTGTCCGGATCATGGAAAACGGAAGCCCGGTCGATATTCCGGTCAAAGAGGGGGAGATCTTCCTGTTGCCTGCCAAAGTGCCTCATTCACCGCAACGCGGTCCCAATACGATCGGACTGGTGATGGAGGTACAGCGCCGGCCGGGAATGAAGGACGGTCTGATGTGGTTCTGTGAATCCTGCAATCACCTGCTGCACGAGGAGTATTTCGACCTCAAGGATATCGTATCCCAGCTCGCCACTGCCATGGAAGCGTTCTATCAGAACAAGGAGCGACTTACCTGCAAGAAATGCGGACATGTGATGGAGCCTCCCCGCAAACTTGTCTGACATCGTTTACTATTTCGCAACCTGACTTATCTCAAAGGGCTTGAACAAGAAACCGACCCGAAAAGAAAAACAGGCCACTCACCAGCAGGGGCCCTCGAAAAAACAACTCTTCCAGCAGCAGGCGGCACTGACGCGTCTTAAGCGATGGCTCGGCATCTTGCTGGCGGCTGCCGGCATGCTCGTCTACGCCAATACGATCAGCCACGAATACGTCCTGGACGACTGGGGATTGATTCCTGAAAACAAACTGACCAGAAAGGGCGTCGACGGCATCGGTGAGATTTTCAAGACGAGTTACCGGACGGGGATGGATGTGGCCGACAACACCTTGTACCGTCCGCTTTCAAAAGCCACGTTCGCACTGGAGTGGGAGGTGGCACCTAATAATCCTGCCGTAGGACATGCCGGCAACATCCTGCTGTACGGTCTTGTGTGCTACTTGCTCTTCTTCACGCTGGTCCGTCTCTTCAAGGGAAATCTTACCGTCCCGTTCATCGCTGTGCTGCTGTTCGCGGTTCATCCTTTACATACGGAGGTCGTAGCCAATATAAAAAGCCGCGACGAGATGATGGCGTTGCTGTTCCTGTTGTTGTCGTTGCGTTCCGCGTTGGATTATGTAAGCGAAGGAAGATCCATCCGACTGGCACAATTGTCTGTCTGGTTCTTTCTAGCCATGCTCTCCAAGGAATCTTCCATCACCTGGATCGCCATACTTCCGATGACGCTTTATTTTTTCTCGGAAGCGCAGCGCCGGCAGTACTTTCCGGTCGTACTTGCGGCTGTGATACCGACGGCCTTGTTCTTGATGATACGCACATCGGTGTTGGGAGCTCAACCTGAGCAGATTCCTGTGGTGGACAATTACATGGCGGGCATCCCCGATTTCCTGACGCAGCGTACATCAGCAATCGCTATCGTCGGACTTTATTTCTATAAGTTATTCGTTCCGTTTCCGTTGATGGCGGACGGATCTTACAGCCATTTTCCACCTTATCCCGCGGGAGATTGGCACTTCTTCGTGCCCTTTCTGTTGTTTGTCGCGCTGGCGGTCTTTGCCATCCGGAAAGCCGCTTCGCGCGACCCGATGGCGTATGCGATCCTGTTTTTTTTCATCACCCTCTCCATCGTCTCCAACGTGGTGATCATGATCGGAACCAATTACGCGGAACGCCTGCTGTTTGTCCCGTCGCTAGGCTGGTGTCTCGCGATTGCCTTGTTGCTGACACGGCTGTTCCGTACCGTATCCGACGGATCAGCGGACCTTTCGACCTTTTTCCGGAGTTCGTTCCGTCCCATTGCCGTCGCTGTAATGGTCGCTGTTGCCTTCACCGGTGTGAGCGTGGCACGTAACAAGGATTGGAAAGACAACTATACGTTGTACATGACCGACATCCGGAAGGTCCCCGAGAGTGCACACATGCGTTTTTATCTGGCCAATCACATCTCATCAGAAGAATATCTGGCGAAACTGGATTCTGCATCCGTGGCGCGTTCACAACGAGAGGCGATCGCTCAGCTGGATACCGCTATCGCCTCTTACCCTAAGTACTCCGAGGCATTTCAGCGCAGAGGGTTCATTAATTTCAAGATTTCTGAGGCGCTCCACCGTGCAGCTAATAACGACTCTACCCTGCTGGCAGCTGCCATTAAAGCCGACTCATTGGCGGAAGCGGATTTCAAAAGCGGCCTGGAGATCAACCCCACCGATGCGGTGGCACATAATAACTACGGAAGCCTGCTGTTCAATGTAGGTCGCTTCGGCGAAGCCCGTGAGCAATTCGAAAAAGCCGTACGGTATAATGTTATGTATGCGCACGCACTTAACAACCTCGCCAGCGTATATGGCGTGTTCGGCGAAAGCGAACAGCGTGCAGCAACCGAAGACCCGGCGAACCGGACGACGCACCTGGTGAACGCCAAACAGAATTTCGAAACAGCTGTGGGTTATTTCCGGAAGGCGATTGAGACGGATCCTGACTATGCGATGCCGTACTACCTGTTAGGAATGACCTACCGAAACCTCGGGGACGAACAGTCGGCACAATCTTATATCGCCAAGTCGGAAGAAGTGAAAAAGATAAAGCGTTACAATGCTAGCAATTGACATCCATACGCACATCCTCCCGGAGCAGTTGCCGGATTTCAAAAGCAAGTTCGGTTACGGCGGATTCGTCTCGCTCGACCATCATAAGCCTTGCTGTGCAAGGATGATGATCGACGGTAAATTCTTCCGGGAAGTCCAGGACAATTGCTGGGATCCCGAAGCGCGTACGAAGGAATGCGACAGACATGGCGTGCAGGTGCAGGTGCTGTCTACGATTCCGGTCATGTTCAGCTATTGGGCCAAAGCCCACGATGCTTTGGAGGTTGCCAAATTCCTGAACGACCATATCGCCGGTATCACGGACCGCTATCCGAAGCGTTTCGTCGGACTTGGCACAGTACCGTTACAGGATCCCGAACTCGCGATACGTGAGCTGGAGCGGTGCATGCGGATCGGTCTGCGGGGTGTACAGATCGGTTCTCACGTAAACGATTGGAACCTGAATGAGCCCGCGCTTTTCCCGTTCTTCGAAGCAGCGCAGGAACTCGGTGCTGCGGTCTTCGTTCATCCGTGGGACATGATGGGAAAAGAGAAGATGAATAAGTACTGGTTACCCTGGCTGGTCGGAATGCCGGCGGAAACTTCGCTTGCCATCTGCTCCATGATTTTCGGCGGCATCTTCGAGCGGCTGCCCGGATTACGTGTCGCCTTCGCACACGGAGGCGGATCTTTTCCAGCGACCTTCGGCCGCATCGAGCACGGATACCATGTTCGCCCCGATCTGGTCGCGGTCGATAATCCGCATGACCCCCGTAAATATCTCAAGCAGTTTTATCTCGACTCCCTGGTTCATGATCCGGTCATGCTGGACTACCTGGTACGTTTCATGGGTCCTGAACGGATCGCGCTGGGGACGGATTACCCGTTCCCGCTCGGTGAACTCTCGCCGGGTAAGCTGATCAAAGAGATGCCTTATTCCGATGAAATGAAGGAGCGGTTGCTAAGCGGTACGGCGCTTGAGTGGCTGGGACTCGATCAATCGGTTTTTCGCTGAGACGGGGTATAAAGAAAAATCCCCGGAACTATTCCCGGGGATCATAAGATCAAAAACGTTTTTGTCGGTTACCAGGACGCGCCTTTTGTCTGACCGGCGGCCGGAACCGAGAATACCCTGGAGATATTGAAACCAAGTCGGAATCCACCGTCATTCCAATTGCCCCGGGTGTGCGCAAAGACTTCGTTATCGGCGATACCGAACGAGTTGGTGAAATGAACCTGGAATACGTGACCGCCGGTTTCCAGTTCGTAACCGATTCCGAAGCTGTTGTAGAAAGTCTGATCGGTCGCATAATCCGTCACAAGACGGTATCCGTATTCGAGGGTGATGGCTGAACGTTTGGTGAATTTGATACGAGTCGCTCCCGCAATTCCGTACATGTCATTCTTGTCCGCTTTCTTTTCGACCAGGTTGTAATGGACGAAGAACGGAGCGGCCTGTATGGAGAAAGTCGGACTGAATTTACGTCCGATGATCACTTGGTGGACGTAGGAAAAGCGGTCGGAAGGATAAGCGAACCGATCGACACCGCCGGTACTTTTTACTCCGTTCCGATACATCGCCGACAAGAGGGTGACAGCGACAGGGGAACCGCCCTCCAGTCCTTGCCGGACAAGGCGGTATTTGAGAAAGCCATCCACCATCTTATCGACATTGGAACGACCGATGCCGAACATGAATCGGCCGTCATAGCTGTATTCCAATCCTAATCGGATGGATGCTGAAGCGTCAAGTCCCCACGCATTGTAGGCGCCTTCGTTGACAGTGCCGAAGCGGTGGGAGATGCGGAAGTCGAGCGTTTTAGGACCTACGGTCTCTAACGTATGGAAATTAATAAGTCGTGTCGCTTTGAAGGTCGACTGTACGAATTCCCGTTCCTGTTTACTTTCCGATCCAAGATCACTGAGCAAGTCCTGTCCGCTTGCGGTCCGACAGATCAGCAGAAATACCAGTATGAAACGCGATAGTGTTAAGTTCATGGTCAATTGTCGTTCATGCCTTGATCGATCCACCGGAGGATTTTTTCAATGCTGCAATCGTCCATTTTAGCGGCATCCAGCGGCATCCATTTGGAAGCACTTATAGAGTCGCTGTGGGTGATGCGCATTTTGAAGTCGTCTACGGTAGAATTACTGATGGCGTTGGTGGTTGCGATATAATCGGTAAAGCTACCAATTGTCGCATCAAAATGGCAATTGGCACACCGGTCCGTCAGAATCGGTTGAACGTCATTTCGATACGAAACGGTATCAGGAACTATACAGATCAGGTTTCGCTCTTCCACTGAATCCGATTTGCAGCCGGTGATGACTGAAACCAGAAAGACAAAAGGGATGATGTACGATTTCATTTTATCGACCATTGATGCGGATCGTCACCGACAACAGCATGTTTTACAAATACTAACAATTCCTGTAAGGGTGACCAATCAACTAACGCATTCAGCCCCGGAATAGTTTGTCCGAATAGGATGGTTTCTTACGCCGGTATACCGCGTCTATAGGCAAAGTATTTTAAAAAAAGACGGTACTCTGACCGCCTTTTTATGCTTATTGAAGAACGATTCTTTTTACCAGTCCCGTGCCATCCGTCTGTCGAAGGCGTAACAGGTAGGTTCCGCGAGGCAACAGATTCATGTCGTTCCATTCCACCGTGGACGCTTCCGTCGTTTCGCTTTTTACCAGTTTCCCGGTCACCTCGAACAATTCAAGGGAAACAGCGCCTTGGGTATTGAAGAGACGTATACTGCAACGATTTTGAACAGGATTTGGAGATACGTCCATGGTTAGCGGGGAATCCGTCGGGCGGATACCGGTCGAGGAGGCCGGCGTAAGCACGGTGGATCCGGAATAGATATAGTCGCCCGAAACTGATCCATTAGCATTGGCGGCGTTACCGCAATAATAGAAGGTAACCGTTCCGCTAGCCGGTGCCGTCCAGCTGAAACGGAACACCATGGAGTCGTTAGACAATCCACCATTAAAGGTGTGCGTGACAGAACGTCGGTTTACGATACCGATAGTACGGGTCTTGATCAAGGTGTTTGCGGGCTGCGTGATGGTCAGTGTTCCGGCGTTGTTTCCGGCGGCATCCAACGCTTCTACTCCCAGTCCGAAAAGAGGGGTTCCGGGACGCGCCACTTTGAACTCCATATTATACACCTGGCCCGGGACATATTCGTTATTGACGGTTCCGGTACGAAGTTGAATGGAGCCTGCCAAGTCGCTGTTCAATCCAAATGAATTATGGCAATTGGAGGTGTTACAAGTGGTTTCGCCGGGGGCACCGGTTGCGCCGGCACGACCGTTGTCATCCATGACTTCTGCGGTGAGCAGGGCGAACATGCTCAAAAAAAGGCCGGTGGCGATCAGTTTCTTTTTCATTCTTCGGTGTGTGTAGTGGTGGGATGTGTGTGGTTATCGGTTATGCGACGCAAGGTAAAGTTGTAATTCTGGTTACATTCTGAAAACACGATGAATAGGGGAAATCATGGTGAGGAATTCATTTTGACTACCTAATTTTGACAGAAGCACTGACTATCTTCATCGAAACTTCAGCATTCCCATGGACCTCCTGATCGTAGAAGACGAAAAAGAATTACTCAATTCGATGGATGAATACCTGACCGGCGTCGGTATGCGTTGCACGAAGACGGAGAACCTGCAGCAGGCGCTTGCTGCCATTGAGAAAAACGACTTCCACTGCATTCTGCTGGATATAGGTCTTCCGGATGGAAGCGGATTCAAGGTCATCGAGGCGATGCAGCAGAAGGAGCATACGACCGGAATCGTGATTATCTCCGCCCGTAACTCGCTCGACGATCGTCTGACCGGTTTGAACATCGGTGCCGACGATTACGTGACGAAGCCGTTCCACATGTCCGAACTCATCGCCCGGATCAATTCCGTCACCCGTCGCCGCGCCTCCCAGGAACGCAAGGCCATCGTCTTCCATGAATTGAAACTGATTCCGGACGAGATGGTAATGTATATCGGCGAGAAGATGGTGGCGCTGACGAAGAAGGAACACGAACTGATGGCCTATCTGATCAACAATCCGGACCGTGTCCTGACCAAGGAGGCCATCGCCGAACATCTGTGGGGCGATCATTCGGATATCGCCGATTCTTTCGATTTCATCTACAGCCACATCAAGAACCTCCGCAAGAAGATCGTCGACAGCGGCGGCAAGGACTATATCCGTTCCGTCTACGGAGTCGGATATAAGTTCACCAACGAATGAAACTGCTCAATCTCACCAACCGCTTTTACATCATCATTGCACTGACACTGCTGTTGGTGAGCAGCATCTTCCTTGCCTATCGTGTCCTGTATGTCGTAGATACCGGTATCACAGAGCACATGCTCTACACCAAGACGCAGCTCCGGAAGCAGATCTCCTCTCAGCCGGGCCTGCAGGGATTGCCATTCGAGGTGAGCGACCTGATCCGTGTCGATACGATCTCCCGTTTCACCACATTCCGCGTACAACTCAGGGACACCGCCGTATTCGATGAGTTGGAGCAGGGGAAAATCCCTTTGCGCTTGCTGACCTATGAAGAAGAGATCGCCGGCCGTTCTTATCGCATCACGATCGGTGAACGGCTTACGACGAACAAGGAGCTGCTGAAAGGCGTGGCGATCACGCTGCTCTTGGTGGCCATAGACATCATCGCCTGCTTTTATTTCCTCAACCGTTATTTCTCCTCCTCGATCTGGCGGCCGTTCTACCGCGCATTGGATGCTCTCAAACGGTTTGACCTGCAACGCGGCGGCAAGATCCGCTTCGAGCCTTCCCGGGTCGATGAATTCAATGCCCTTAACGAGGAGCTGTCAAAACTGACAGAGAAAGTCAACAGTGATTACCGCAACCTCAAGGAGTTCACGGAAAACATGTCGCACGAGACACAGACTCCGCTGGCGATCATCCAGTCCAAACTCGAGTTGCTGCTGCAATCAGAGAATCTTCAGCCCGAACAGCTCTCGCAGATACATGCGACACTGGACGCGGTGACACGACTGACGAAGATGAACCGTGGGCTCATATTGCTCACGCGGATTGAAAACGAACAATATTCCGAGGAGGTCAGTGTCCATCTTGCCGATCTGCTTCGAAAACGGCTGGAGGACTTCGAATTTTTCCTGCAGTCACGGTCGTTGCAGGTCGATGCAGAGATGGATGAATCGCTGAACGTGCGGATGAGCCCTTATCTGGCCGACATCCTGGTTAGCAACTTGTTGTCCAACGCGATAAAGTACACGGAAGAAGGCGGCCGATTGCAGATCCGACTGCACAGCGATTCCATGACGATGTCCAACTCCGGTAAACCGCCGACTATTCCTGACCAGCGGATCTTCGAGCGCTTCAAGCGCGGTGACGGCGCCGACTCGGTCGGGTTGGGATTGGCCATTGTAAAACGAATCTGCGATCACTACCATTTTTTCCTTTCTTACCGTTACGAAGACGACCTTCACCGGTTCTACGTCCAGTTCACCAAGGAAAGACGGCTGAATGCCTGATTTGAGGCTATTTTCGACATTTATAGCTCCGCTTAAAAGCCGTATATTCGCATCAGGATGTCCGATGTATTACAGCACGAGTGCGGAATCGCACTTGTCCGTCTCCTGAAGCCGCTTTCTTACTACCGTGCCAAATATGGCACCAGTTTCTATGGCCAAAACAAGTTGTATCTGCTCATGGAGAAGCAGCACAACCGCGGTCAGGACGGCGCCGGCGTCGCCAACATCAAATTCGACGTCCCTCCGGGCACCCGTTATATTTCCCGTTACCGTTCCGTAGAAAAGCAATCGCTTGCGGACATATTCGGACGGATAAATGCCCGTTTCGAGGAAATTGCGCGTCAGGATCCTTCCAGACTGGAAGATCCGGAGTGGCTCAAGCGCAACGTCGCTTTCACCGGCGAATTGTGGCTGGGGCATCTTCGCTACGGAACATACGGCGGTAATTCCATCGAGGCCTGCCACCCGTTCCTGCGACAGAACAATTGGATGACCAAGAACCTAGTCGTGGCCGGTAATTTCAACATGACGAATGTCGATGTGCTTTTCCGCCATCTGATTGAGTTGGGACAGCATCCAAAGGAAAGGTCCGATACCGTCACCGTCATGGAGAATATCGGACATTTTCTGGACGAAGAGAACGAGGAACAATATGCCCGCTTCAAGGCGCTTGGTAACAGCAAGCAGGAAATAACGCCGCTGATTGCCGAACATCTGGACATTGAACGCATCCTGAAACGCTCCTCGAAGCATTGGGACGGCGGGTACGTCATCGCCGGACTGTTCGGACACGGTGACGCATTCGTTTTCAGGGACCCTTCCGGCATCCGCCCGGCTTATTATTACCGCGATGAGGAGATCGTCGTGGTCGCCTCCGAACGTCCTGCGATCCAGACGGCATTCAATGTGCCTTATGAATCGATTCGTGAGATCAAGCCCGGACACGCTTTGGTGATGCGTAAGAGCGGCAAAGTCACCGAGCCGATGATCCGAGAGCCGTATCAACGATTAAGCTGCTCGTTCGAGCGGATTTATTTCTCCCGCGGCAGCGATGCGGACATCTACCGGGAGCGGAAGGAGCTCGGACGGCTGCTGTGTCAGTCGATTCTCACCACGATCGACCACGATGTGAAGAACACGGTCTTTTCTTTCATTCCGAATACGGCAGAAGTGGCTTTTTACGGAATGATGAGCGGCATCGAGGATTATTTGCAGGACGTGAAAAAGCGGAAGATCAAAATGCTCGGCCCCGGGATCACCGACGAGCAGCTGTCGGAGATCCTTTCCATGCGTCCGCGGCAGGAGAAGGTCACATTGAAGGATGCCAAGCTTCGAACGTTCATCACCAACGACAATGACCGCAGCGAGATGGTGGCGCATGTCTATGACATCACCTACGGAAGCCTGCGTCCAAGTCAGGATAATCTGGTTATCATCGATGACTCGATTGTCCGTGGCACCACGTTGAAGAACTCCATCATCCGCATGTTGGATCGTCTGGGACCTAAGAAGATCGTCATTGTCTCTTCCGCTCCGCAGATACGTTATCCCGACTGTTACGGTATCGATATGGCGCGGATCGGTGACCTGGTCGCGTTCCGGGCTGCAATCCGTCTGTTGGAAGAGAACGACATGGAACATGTCATCGATGAAGTCTACCACCGTTGCAAGGAGCAGTTGGAACTTGGAATCCATGAGATGAAGAATTTCGTCCGCAACATCTATCAGCCTTTCTCAGCGGAACAGATCAGCGCCAAGATTGCGGAGCTGGTGACACCCGAGGATTGCAACGCGGAGGTGCGCATCATTTTTCAGAAAATAGAGGATCTGCACTCTGCCTGTCCGAATCATCGCGGCGACTGGTATTTTTCAGGTAACTATCCTACTCCCGGCGGAAACCGCGTGGTTAACAGGGCCTTCGTCAATTACATCGAGGGCGTGAATGCCAGGGCTTACTGATTGCGCGTAACCGCGCTTTCCCAAAATCAGGCCGGCCGGAATCCGTCACCGTAATGTCATTTCGGTTTTTTTCATCTCTGAATCATGGAATTCGTCGCAATAGACTTTCCCGTGTAAACCAATCTTTCGAAAATTCACGTGTATTCTTGTTGAGTCGGGCTCCGTTTCAGCCGGATTTTTGCGACTCGAACAATTCTGCCACATCATCATGACACCTATCCTTAAAAGATTCCTGTTAAAACGAGTCCCGTTCTACTCGTTATTTCTGGTCGCAGGCGGACTTTTAGTTGTATTCTATGTGTTCCAATCCTGTTCCGCTTCCCGTGAACAAGGTACAGCCATTGTCCGACCGGCGGATTGTGCTGCCCAAATGGATTTGATGCGCGTTCAAGGCTCCTCCTTAGTTCATCCTTTGGTGATGGCCGATATTTCAGAGGAAAGCAGTTTGCTGGCTCCGCTGAAGCAACAGATACAACAATGTATCAATGATGCGAAGGCGGCTCAGAAGGCATCGGAAATATCTGTCTACTTCCGTCGGTTGAACGACGGTGCCTGGTTCTCTTTATATCCCAATCAAAGCTACAATCCGGCCAGTCTGATCAAGGTGGCGTTTCTTGTCACATTCCTTAAAGAAGCGGAGGTCTCACCGGGACTTCTGAACCGGAAGGTGCATTTCGACAAGCGCAATCCCGCTTCGCAACAGAATATCAAGGACCTGCAGCTACGCGAAAACCAGGATTACAGCATCCGCATGTTGTTGGAATATATGATCCGTTTTTCCGACAATGACGCGACCGAATTGCTGCAGACGCGCCTCAACCACAGCATCTTCAACCAAGTGTTCACTGAATTAGGAATACCGGTTCCTGATTTCACGAAAGAATATTTCATCACGCCGGTAGATATGAGCAAGTTCTTCCGGGTGCTATACAATGGAACTTATCTTTCGAGGGAAGGTAGTGAGTTCGCCCTGGAACTTCTCACTCATTCAACGTTCAACAGCGGCATACTTGCGGGTATTTCAGATCCTGGTACGATTGTAGCGCATAAATTCGGGGAGCGTATCATCGGTAATACAGCCGAGTTACACGAGTTCGGTATCGTCTATGCCGGCAAGGATCCGTATCTCATCGGCATCATGACCAGCGGATCGAACCTTCAGTCGTTGACAGAAGTATTGCAGACCATATCCCGCGTTTCGTATCAGCAATACCGAACCTATCTTGGCAGCTGACGCCGGATTAATTTCCTGAAACTATAAATATCTATCTTCGGAGTACGTTTTCGTACTACCATGAGAAACCATTTCGGAACCTTTTCGCTGGCGGTCGCCATGATCGTCACGGCTTATCTGCTCGGTAATAGCTGGAACTACCGGTACAAGTCGCAAGAGACCATTTCGGTCACCGGACTTTCCACCAAGGATTTCTCCAGCGACCTCATCGTCTGGAACGGCAGTTATTCACGCAAGAGCCTGGAATTACGATTGGCCTATACGCAACTCAAGGCCGATGAGACCAACATCAGGAATTATCTTGTCAAAAAAGGAATCGCTGAAAAAGAGATCGTCTTTTCCTCCATCGAGATCGACAAGCAGTTTTCGTACCGGTACGATGAGAACGGCCGGCAGACCGGTTCTGAATTCACAGGTTATAACCTGACGCAGCGTGTAAAGGTCGAGTCCCGCAACATCGGCCGGGTGGAAGAGGTTTCGCGGCAGGTGACGGAACTTATCGAGCAGGGCATCGAATTCTATTCCAGCGAACCGTCGTATTATTACACCAAGCTGGCGGATCTGAAGTTGGACTTGTTGGCGAAAGCGGCTGCAGATGCGCGTAAGCGTGCGCAGACGATCGCCGAAAACAGCGGAACCGCCATCTCCGGTGTACGAAAGGCCACAATGGGCGTCTTCCAGATCACCGGACAGAATTCCAACGAAGATTACAGTTACGGAGGCGTCTTCAATACCGGTTCGCGGGAGAAGACGGCCAGTATCACGATCCGGATGGAGTTCCAGGCCGACTAGGCCAGCAATCCTTTTGACTTCAGGTATTCGGCAATCTGGATCGCGTTGGTGGCAGCGCCTTTGCGCAGGTTGTCTGCCACAATCCACAGGTTAAGCGTATTGGGCTGGGACTCGTCCCTGCGAATCCTTCCGACGAACACTTCATCTTTTCCCTCCGCATCGATCGGCATCGGATATCGCTGGTTAGCCGGATCATCTATCACGACAACGCCGGGCATCTCAGTAAGAAGTGCACGGACTTCGGTCAGGTCGAAATCTTCGTCGAATTCTACATTGACAGATTCACTGTGGCCACCTTTGACCGGCACGCGCACGGTCGTGGAGGTGACGCGGATGGTATCGTCCCGCAGGATTTTTTTCGTCTCGTTCACCATCTTCATTTCCTCCTTGGTGTATCCGCTCTCCAGGAAAGAATCTATTTGAGGAAGTATGTTCAGGTCGATCCGGTATTTATAGGCCATGTCGCCCTGGATTCCCTGCCGTTCATTCATCAATTGGTCGATCGCTTTCTTACCGGTACCTGATACGGACTGATAGGTGGAGACGACGATTCTCCGGATGCCGTACCGGTCGTGCAGCGGTTTCAGCGCCATGACCATCTGGATCGTGGAGCAGTTCGGATTGGCGATGATCTTGTCGCGGGCAGTAAGCATGTCCGCGTTTATTTCCGGAACGACCAGCTGCTTGTCCGGATCCATCCGCCATGCGGAGGAATTATCGATCACGGTGATGCCGGCCTCAGCGAAACGCGGCGCCCACTCCAGTGATGTTCCGCCACCTGCGGAGAAAAGGGCGACTGCCGGTTTGCGGTCGATGGCATCCTGCGCGGAAGTCACCTTCCAGGATTTTCCGCCGAAAAGGACTTCTTTCCCTATGGATCGTTCGGTGGCGACCGGAATCAGTTCACTTACCGGAAAGTTACGTTCTTCCAATACACGAAGCATAGTGCTTCCCACCAGACCGGTGGCTCCGACAACGGCTACTTTCATGAGGATGCTGTTAATGTTACAGTAAAGCGGGTTATTCTACAATCCACCCTGAAAGGGTTTTACACGAAATCCGTCCTTCTTTGTTTCGCATCCTGAAATTATTTACGCGATGCGGCATCTTCTTTCAGTTCTGTTTACAGTATTTTTTCATCCTGCTGTCGCTCAGTGGAGCGAAGATTTTTCGGATGGGGATTTCATCGCTGCGCCTCCCTGGTCCGGAGACACCGCAGTTTTCGCGGTCAATGCCGACGGCGAGTTGCAGCTCGATGCGACGGATCCCGGGACTTCTCTACTGGCGGCAGCTGTGCCGCTTCCGGATTTTTCTCACGACAGTATGGAATGGCGATTCAGTATCCGCTTGACTTTTTCCCCTTCCTCGGCTAATTACTCCCGCGTATACCTCGTTTCGGACCGTGTGGACTTCAGCGGTAACGGCTATTTTCTTCAGTTCGGCGAGTCGCTTTCGAACGATGCCGTCGAGCTGTTCCGTCAGGACAGCAATCAGGTGATCACTTCCGTCTGTCGAGGCCAGGACGGACAAATCGCCTCCGCCTTTTCGCTGGGTGTAAAGGTCACGCGGGATGTGTACGGGGTCTGGCGGCTCTACCTCGATCCGTCCGGAGGAAACAATTATCAGTTTTCCTCGATGGGCGCGGAGGGAAGCCATACCGGTTCTGCGTGGACGGGAGTTCGCTGCACCTATACCTCTGCGAATGCAACGCGTTTCTATTTCGATGATTTCTATGTGGGTCCTCCGATGGATGACAGCCTTGAGCAGTGGGTGGTTCCGGAGGGCGGTGTCTTGTTCAACGAAATCTATTTCGAGCCTTCGGGCACCGCTTTGATTCCATCTGTCGAGTTCGTGGAGCTGGCCAATCGGACCGCCGATACGGTGAGGACAGAAGGATGGAGGATCACTGACGGCGCTACAGAGGCCCGTTTGCCGTTGCGATCCTGCATTCCTCCGTTCTCGCTTGTCGTCATATGCGCCTCGCCATACTCCGCATTGTTTCCTGCGGGATGTCCGGTGATTCAGACCTCCGCATTCCCTTCCCTTAACAATGATACCGGCGATGAACTGGTATTGCTCTCAAAGAATGGCCGTCGGATCGACCGAGTCGCATTCAACGATGACTCGTATCGCGATGAAAACAAATCGGGCGGAGGGTGGACGATTGAGCGGATTGATACAGCTTTCTGCTGTACGGATCCGAAGAATTGGAGGGCCAGTGTGCATCCATCCGGCGGCACACCCGGGGAATCGAATTCGGTGAGCGGCCGTTATCTGGATACCGAATCACCGTGGATCGCATCGGCCTGGCAGGAAGATGATTATCGGATACGTCTGTTGTTCTCGGAGCCGGTCAAGGGCGTGAAAATATCCGCCTTATCGATCACGGATGCTACCGGTCATCCGTTCAGCTCCTCGGCAGTCGACTCGGTGGATGCTGTAACTTTCGAGGTGGTTTTCACCTCGCCGATACCCGGCATGTTGCTGATTCATCCGGTTGACGGGCTCACAGACTGTCCGGGGAATAGTGCCGATACCGCTCACATCGTTCGTATCACCTACGGAGTGTCTCCGATGGCCGGAGATTTGGCAGTGAATGAATTGCTTTTCGATGTGCCGGACGAGGGTGCGGATTTCATCGAACTCATCAACCGTTCCGGCAAGGTGATCGATTTGAAGGATGTTTCGGTTCAGGAAACTGATTTCGAATTTCGAGCAGGTACCGGCTTACCGGTGCGTCTGACGGATGATCATCTGCTGCTCTTCCCGGGAGAATTACGCGTGTGGTCCGAGGATACCGACTGGCTGCGGACAAGCTATGTCCGCTATGAAAAGCATCGGGCCGTACACGTCAACGAATTGCCGGACTTTAATTCCGACGAGGGTGGCGTGTTATTATTCTCACCTTCCGGCGATACGATCGAGCGGATGTGTTACAGCAGCGCCTGGCATTATCCGCTGCTGACGGATACCAAGGGCGTCAGTCTCGAGCGCATCCGTTCATCTACCTCTTCTTCCGATCGCACCACCTGGCATTCGGCGGCGAGCGACGAAGGCTATGCGACACCTGGCGCTGTCAATTCGCAGCATGTGGAGGCGGAGCAGGGGAGCGGAGAAGTGGAATTGGTCTCAAGGATTTTCTCCCCTGATAATGACGGACAGAATGATGTACTCACTATCGAGTACCGGTTCCCGGATCCGGGAAGACTTGTACAGGCATTCGTATTCAGGGAGTCCGGCCGCATGGTATGTCAAACGCTGAGGACATCACTGGCGGGAACCTCGGGAGAATTCGTCTGGGACGGAAACGATGAAACCGGACAGCCGGTGCCGGAAGGACGTTATATCGTATTCGTGGAAACGGTTTCGCTCTCCGGTGCGGTCAACAGGTACAAACGCGCCTGCGGCGTGGCGTACCGCAGATAAGAGTCGTATGAGAATGCAGCTGCCGAACTACAGCGGGAAGATTTCAGACGGTTGCGATGACCTTCAGTTCGATACCGATCGGTGTGGGCAGACAATTGATCTCAAGGGTGGTCCTGCACGGGGGATTTTCTTTGAAGTACTCGGCCCACAATTTGTTGTATACCGGAAAATCATCTTTCATGTTTGTCAGGAAGACCGTGACGTCGACGATTTTGTCCCAGGAGGAACCTGCATCTTCCAGGATGTACTTCACATTCCTGAAAACAGAATGACATTGTTCGGCGATGTCATAGGAGACGATGTTTCCGTTCGCATCGAGTTCGACGCCGGGTATTTTTTTCGTGCCGCGTTCGCGGGGACCTACGCCGGATAAGAAAAGCAGGTTGCCGACCCGGCGTGCATGTGGATAAAGGCCAACGGGTTCCGGTGCTTTGGAGGAGTCGAATTTTTCAGACATCGAGTAACTGGTTTTGCCGACAAAAGTAATCCTGTGTTGCGAATGCAGTTCAAAATGGTTGAAAAGCTACTAAATGACAATATAAATGCAAATTAGATTGTATAAATAGTGATTATACAACCGGGCGACACCGCCCCAACCGGTACATAATATTCAGAAAATCAATCAATTAAGCTAATGTCAAATTTGTGGAATACCGAAAATATTGCCTATTTTTGCGCGCTTCATTTTTGACCCTTCATGGCGAAGAAATATCCTGAATATAAGTCACTTGACCTTCCTTCGATCGCCGGGGAAATCCTGGCTGCCTGGGAAGGGGAACGGACTTTTCAATCCAGTGTTTCCAACCGCCAGGGTCGTCCTACGTTTACTTTTTACGAAGGTCCGCCATCCGCCAACGGAATGCCGGGCATCCACCACGTGATGGCGCGCGCCATCAAGGATATCTTCTGTCGTTACAAGACGCAGAAGGGTTTTCAGGTGAACCGTAAAGGCGGTTGGGATACACACGGACTTCCGATAGAACTAAGTGTCGAGAAGACGCTAGGAATCCGCAAGGATGACATCGGAAAGAAGATCTCCATCGAAGAGTACAATGCGTTCTGCCGCAAGGAAGTGATGAAGTACAAGGACGTTTGGGACGACCTTACCCGCAAGATGGGCTATTGGGTCGATCTGGAACGTCCGTATATCACCTACGAGAATTCATATATCGAGACCTGCTGGCAACTGCTGAGTCGCCTGCATGCGAAGGGGCTGCTGTACAAAGGCTATACCATCCAGCCGT
>JBJOMA010000078.1:0-4292 GCA_046052625.1 Bacteroidota bacterium | reverse complement strand
CCTGACATGTTCTGCCAGGTAGCACCGCCGTCCGCCGAACGGTAGACTTTTTGTCCGGAAGCATACCCTGAAAAAGTCACCCAGATGATCATCGGGTCCGACCAGCAGGAAGTGACCGAAGTGACCGAGGCCACATTCACAGGAAGTCCGGATGTGATATCGGTCCAGCTGACGCCGTCGTCAGACGTGCGGTAGACGCGGTCCATGGTAGCGGCATAGATGTAATCAGGGTCGGATCGATTTACATCCAGGGAGATCAAGAGCGCGTTGAATGTTCCGGAGGAAAGCGGTGTCCAGGAACCGCCTCCGCTGATGGAGCGGTACACTTCTTCGTATCCACCATAGATGATCTGCGGATTCAAGGGATGCATGGCCAGCGGCGTGACCCATTCGCCCGCCGAAGGTGAAATGTCGTAGAAGTTCTGTCCGCCGTCAGTCGATTTCTGCAGGGCACCGTACTGATAAGACACATATGCATTCTGATCATTCACGTAATCGATCATGCAATCCATACCGTCACCGCCGAAGACACGTGTCCACGCACCGGCTGCAAAACGGTCAGTACCGTTATCCTGGGCACCGGCATAGATCAAGGATGAATCCAAGGCAGAATGTGCGAAACGGTAGTATTGCTTGATCGAAAGTCCTTCACTCAGATCCGTGAAGCTGCTTCCTCCGTTCAACGACTTGTAAAAACCGCCGTCGTTGCAGGAATAGACGACCTGGCCGCTCCCCGGCTGATAATCGATATAATGTTGGTCGGGATGAACGGATGCACCGATCTGAGTCCACGTATTTCCGCCGTCGACGGATTTGGCCATTCGCAGTCCGCCGCAAATAACCGTATTGGCATTGGTCGGAGATACGGCGAGTACCGCGTCATAATACCCGTAGAAATCGGCATCCGTCGGAGATGTGAGTTGCTGAATGGTGGCACCCAGATCGTCGGAACGGAAAAAGTCCATGTTTTCGCAGACGACAAACACGCGGTTCACATTGGCCGGTGTCAACGCTAAAGAAAGTCGACCGCTGCACAGACCCGATTGTCGAACCGCCCAGGTGAGACCGCCGTTCAATGACCACAACAGGGAAGATTCATCTGTGGCAAAGACCGTATCCGGACGCGTCGGATGAAATTCAATATCGAAGTGATGACCGTTGCGGACAACATTCCAGGTCTGACCTGCATCAGCAGACCGGAATAATCCGTTTCTGGTGGAAGCCAGCAAGACTTCGGGCTGGTCCGGCTTTATGACCAGGCGTTGAATGATTTCGCTGCTCGTCTGGGCGAAGGAGAGTCCGCTTGACTGCCACGTCAGACCACCGTCGGGCGAAAGCATGACACCGGCGCTGTAGGTCCCTCCCCAGAATCCGCCGGAGACTTCGTAGCCGTACCCGTCGCCGGTAGCGACGTAAACGGTATCGGGGTTACGCGGATTGATGGCGATGTCGGCGATAGAAATGGAGGCCAGCCGGTCGGACATCGGCATCCAGGTAGTTCCACCATCGGTCGTTTTCCAGACACCGCCGCAAGCGGCACCGACATAGATAACTGAATTGTTTCCCGGCTGTATGCGAAAGACATTGATACGTCCGGCGCCACCGTCATTAGCCGGCAGCGTAGCAGGACCGATGGATTGCCACATCGAACGGCTGCGCTTGAATGAAACAGGATGTGCGGAACGGTAGCCGGCGGATTCCCGCAAAAGGATATCCGGATCGATCGGTTGTCCCAACGGCATCACCCGCTGCCGGGTGAACCATTCCCACCGTTTGAACTGCTGGTATCCGCCTTGAGCGGCATTTTCCTCTTCATCGGCAGAAACATGGCGGGAAGACCAATACGTATCGAAGCGACGTTGGATTTCGCTGAACTGATTCTTGGAAACCGATGCCGCAGGATTCGTCGAGACCATTGGCGGACGCATCCAAGGTTGTGCGGAAACAGTGGATGAAAGGACTACGGTCAAAAGGGTGATCAAGGCGTAAAAGACCCGGTAGAATGGCATAAGTGACGGAGAAAATACGTGCCCTAAAGATACAACCTCCGCTCCCCTTCCACAAAGCGGAATTCCAAGCAGTTACATGTTCAACGCCACAGGTTTCCAGAATCGTTCGTACCGGAATAAAGCGTACTTTTAAGCCTCTTTTGCACATCCCTTATGATTGGAATCCTCCAAAAAACACTCGGAAAAATTTTCGGCTCTAAAAGCGAACGCGATCTCAAAGAGCTGACACCGTTTGTAGACCGTATCAAAGCCGCTTCCGAAACCCTGAACGGTATCTCCCACGATGCATTGCGTGCGCGTTCGGCCGACTTCCGCTCACGCATCCTTGAACATACCCGAGAAACAGAATCGGAAATCAACCGGCTGGAGCAGCAGGCCCAATCGAATCCGGATCTTCCGGTTGACACACTAGAGGAACTTTTCAAATCCATTGACGAACTCAAGAAGCAGCTTAACCAGGAAATCGAGGAAGTGCTGTTGGAGTTGTTGCCCGAAGCATTCGCGGTCGTCAAGGAAACTGCAAAGCGACTCACCGAGAACGAAACCATCACGGTAACCGCCGGTCCGTTGGACCGGGACCTGGCTGCCGTCCGCGACTATGTAGAGATCCACGGAGACAATGCCGTTTACAAGAACAACTGGGTTGCCGCGGGCAACCGTGTGACATGGAACATGGTGCATTACGACGTGCAGCTCATCGGCGGCACGGTACTGCATCAGGGGAAGATATCGGAGATGGCTACCGGTGAGGGTAAGACCCTTGTTGCGACATTGCCCATCTACCTGAACGCACTGGCCGGAAAAGGCGTCCACGTGGTGACCGTGAACGACTACCTCGCAAAGCGGGATGCTGAATGGAACGGTCCGTTATTCGAGTTCCTCGGTCTGACGGTCGACTGCATCGATAAGCATGAACCGAATTCACCGGCACGTCGGTCGGCCTATCTGGCGGATATCACGTACGGCACCAACAATGAATTCGGCTTCGACTATCTGAGAGATAACATGGCCCGGTCGCCTGAGGACATGGTGCAACGCGGGCATCATTTCGCCATCGTGGACGAAGTGGACTCTGTGCTCGTCGATGATGCGCGGACACCCCTGATCATTTCCGGCCCTACGCCGAAAGGCGACCATCACGAATTCGACGTTTACAAACCGAAGATCGAACTGCTGGTCCGTGCGCAGCGGGAATACGTGAACACGCTCATCTCCGATGCACGCAAACTTCTTGAGCAGAAAAAGGAAGAGGACGCAGGTCTGGCGCTATTCCGCTCCTACCGGGGTCTTCCGAAGAACAAAGCGCTGATCAAGCTGCTGGGTGAGCAAGGTGTCAAATCGATCATGCAGAAGTCGGAAAACTTCTACCTGCAGGACCAGCAGAAAGAGATGCACAAGGCCGATGCGCCTTTGTATTTCGTGATCGATGAGAAGAACAACAACATCGAACTGACGGAGAAAGGCGTCGAACTGATCTCCTCGAACGTAGAGAACAAGGACTTCTTCCTGCTTCCGGACGTAGGCGCCGTAATTGCCGAGATCGAGCGTTCCTCCGGTACCGCCGAAGAAAAACTCACGCGTAAAGACGAACTGTTGCGCGACTACGCTGTCAAATCCGAACGGATCCACACGGTCAACCAGTTACTTCGGGCTTACACCCTTTACGAGAAGGACGTGGAATATATCGTCGCCGACGGAAAGATCAAGATCGTCGACGAGCAGACCGGACGAGTGCTGGAAGGCCGGCGGTATTCCGATGGTCTTCACCAGGCCATCGAAGCCAAGGAGAACGTCAAGGTCGAAGCGTCGACACAGACTTACGCGACCATCACCCTGCAGAACTACTTCCGGATGTACCACAAGCTGGCCGGCATGACCGGAACAGCTGAAACGGAAGCGCAGGAATTCTGGACCATCTACAAGCTGGATGTCGTTGTAATCCCTACCAACAGGGCGATACTTCGCAAAGACTCCGAGGACAAGGTCTATAAGACCAAACGGGAAAAATACAATGCGGTGATCGACGAGATCGACAGCCTGGTAAAGGCCGGCAGGCCGGTACTCGTGGGCACCACTTCGGTGGAGACCTCCGAGTTACTGAGCCGTATGCTCAAACTTCGCGGCCTGAAGCACAACGTGCTTAACGCGAAACTGCACCAGAAGGAAGCACAGATCGTCGCGGAAGCCGGTCAGGCCGGAACGGTGACGATTGCAACGAACATGGCCGGTCGAGGCACGGATATCAAGCTGGGAGCCGGTGTCCGTGAAGCCGGCGGTCTGGCG
>JBJOMA010000077.1:0-9102 GCA_046052625.1 Bacteroidota bacterium | reverse complement strand
TATAAAAGAATTGATCAGTAAAGTAGCGGAAATCACCATCCGTCTTGGTATCGTCCACCAGAACACAGAGGATATCGCTTTGGACGGTCGACATGTTACCGTCAACGGTGACCGCTTGCTTTATTTCGGTTCATGCGGATATATGGGTCTCGAGCATGATCCGCGACTTAAATCCGGTGCTATTCGCGCTGTACAGCAATATGGAACACAGTTCTCCAGTTCACGCGCGTATCTTTCTTCCGCTTTCTATTCGGAAGCGGAACAGCTGCTTTCTGAGATATTCGGCAAGCCGTCCCTTTTACTCCAATCACTCACGGTAGCGCATACTACCTGTATCCCTTTGCTGGTAGGGGATAACGATGCGGTGGTACTGGATGCGCAGGTACACGACAGTGTCCAGAATGCCGTTCAAATGCTTCATTCCCGTGGGATACATGTGGAGGTCGTCCGACATAACCGTATCGACCAACTGGAGTCGCGTGTGAAAGCGCTCGGTCAATCCTATGACAAGGTCTGGTATATGGCGGACGGAGTCTACTCCATGAACGGGGATTTCGCACCTGTAAAGGAGCTCTATGCGCTCGCCGACCGTCATGAACAGCTGCATCTCTATCTGGATGATATACATGGTATGAGTTGGACCGGTCCTCATGGAGCAGGATATGTACTGAGTCAGGGTGACTTCCATCCACGCCTATACCTCGCCACGGGACTCACCAAGGCTTTCGGAACTGCAGGAGGATTACTGGTATTTCCCGATGAAGCTTCCCATCAACTTGTCAGACGTAATGGAAAGTCTTTCATCTTTTCCATTCAGATGCCGCCGATGATTCTCGGTGCGACTATCGAATCAGCAAGGATCCATCTTTCCCCGGAAATAGTTCTTCTGCAACAGGAGCTGCGGTCCAGGATTGAATATTTCAACAAAAGATCAATGGAGCTGGAGTTGCCCTTGATTCACGATAATAATTCTCCTATCCGTTTCATCGGAGTAGGGAAGCCGGAGACCGGTTACAACATGGTACGTCGTATGATGAATCTCGGTTATTTCTTCAACCTCAGTGTGTTTCCGAGTGTTTCCTATAACCGTACCGGACTTCGTATTCCGGTTAACCGTTTGAATACCTTCGAGGACATTGATCGATTGCTGCTTGATCTTTCAAAAGAATTACCCAAAGCGCTTTCGGATTCTAATTCCAGTATCTCTGAGATCCAGAAGTTTTTCCGCCGGGTGGCATGAAAAAAGGGGCTTTAGGCCCCTTTTTTTTAGTTGGATATATTCTACTCGGAAGGCTGTTCACACAATTGCCAGAAATTATTAAGCGTGGAAACGGCCGATACGAATTTGTCGAAGGATATGGGTTTGACGATATATCCGGCGACGTTGTATTCGTAGGCTTCAATCTTGTCTTTGTCGCTGTTGGAGGTCGTCATCACGAATACGCTGATGTTATGTAATTCCTTGTCAGAACGCAGCTCCTTCAGGAATTCCAGCCCGTTCATCTTTGGCATGTTGATGTCCAGCAGGATGATTCGGGGAGTAGGAGAAAGCCTGGTTGCGCCGTTGGTGCCGCGCAACATGTCCAGTGCGTCTACGCCGTTATGAGCGACATGCAGCGGGTTCAGGATGTTGCTCTTCTTGAAGGCCCGGACTACATTCATACAATCCACCTCATCGTCGTCGATGAGCAGGATGTTCACCAGATTATCCATGCCTGCTTTTTACAGCCTCTTTACTGCATTTGTTTCAGTAGCTAGGGTGTCATTCATCCCATGAATTCCGTCTTTCTTGTCATTTTTCAGGAATTTATTCCGATTTCTTACAGTACGGTATCCGAGCATAGGTAGATTGAGTAAAAGTCAGGACCGGATAAACTCATACGTTCGGAATCCTTGAACCTGAAATTCCATATCGCTTGAACCGATTTATACGCCGCGACCTGTATGACTCCATTCCGTCCGATGAGCTGATCATCCGACAGCAATTCAGTCTGTACCGGATTTTTGTCCTGTCCTCCGCAATTGCCGGTATCGCTACCGCCGCGCAGGTGCTTACCAGCTTCGGTACTGAAAGTCTGTTGTCTGTGTACCTGTTCGCCCTTTCAGCGGTGATTGTTGCACTTTTTTATTGGGTTAAAAGTATCAGGCAACTGAAGACTGCATATCTGATCAGTCTTTTTGCCGGCTTCCTGGTGATCCATGTGCAGGCCTACACTTCCGGCGGAGTCCTGAATACGGGAACAATTTATCTGTGTGCGGTCATCATGACGGCTTATATGTTGCTGGGACCGCGGCTTGGAAGGTGGTTCACCGTACTGTCGATGGCTAACGTGGCGTATTTCTATTACATTTCACAAAATGCCGGATGGACGGATTATTCCCTTTTTCATTTTGAAATAAGCCTGATACGTCAGGATGCCTTCGTGACCTTCATCATGGGTCTGTTCTTGGTCGCTTTCCAGAGTAACTATCTGAACAGCGCCAAGAATGTCATCATCAAAAGGATTACGGAGCAGAAGGAAGAGCTTGAAAAGAAGAACCTGCAGCTTCAGCTCTATACAGAGAACCTGGAGCGTAAGAACAGCGAACTGGATAAGTTCGCCTCCATTGTATCGCATGACTTGAAAGCGCCTTTGCGTGCCATCGGTAATCTGACGGGTTGGATCGAAGAAGATGCGGCCGGTCAGATGACTCCGGAAGTCATGGTGAATTTCGATTTGATCAAGCAGCGGGTAGCCCGTATGGAGTCCCTGATCAATGCCATCCTTGATTACTCTCGTGCAGACCGCTCTGACTCGCGCGAAGAACAGGTGGATGTCGGTCAATTGGTGTTGGAGACGGTAGATTTCATCGGACAGCCGCAAAATCTTCATCTTTTAATTCCGCAACCCTTACCTGTGATCCGAGCCGATCGGACACGTTTCAATCAAGTATTGCTTAACCTGGTTGTCAATTCAATCCGCTATTGTGATAAGCCGGATGTGTACATAACTGTTTCTTGCATCCGGGAGCAGTCAGGTTGGGTTTTCTCTGTCCGCGATAACGGCCCTGGAATCGATAGCCGTTACCATGAAAAGATATTCGCCATTTTCCAGACGCTTCATCGGAGGGACGATCTGGAAAGCACGGGCGTCGGACTGGCCATTGTCAAGAAAATCGTTGAGGACGAAGGAGGAAAGATTTGGATCGAATCTGAGACCGGTAAGGGAGCTGATTTCAGGTTTTATTGGCCCGATGTCCGAAAATCGGGTATCAAGGCCGGTGTGATCGCAGCTTGAAGCTGTAAGGAGTATCCTGTTATTCCGTCAACCTTGGCTGTTTTCTGCAGTAAAATTGAATCATAAAGCCAAGAACATGAGACACCAGCGCGAAGAAAAACGCGGAGCAGCATCCGCCTCACACGAAGCTAAAATAATCCGGCTCCATACTCCGACAGCACCGATCGATCAGGAATTCGAGCAGCAGATCCAAAGCCTGCGTTCGATGATCGGGAAGTTGCATCCTGCCGCACGCCAGCAATATTTCGATGCCTTTCTCGATCACCTGCTTTCCATCGACATCGTCTATCCTCCTGCGAATGCCGTTCCGCCGGTCAGCCGCAAAAGAGTGGCCCATCTGAGCGAGGAAGAGCGGAAACTCATCAAAGAACTTTCAGCCACCGTCCAACAGCTTCACCGTGATGCGGGCGATCTGGATTGAAAAATTGTCGCTTTTGCCATGAAGCGAAGCGCGTCCTAATGGATGCGCTTTTTTATTGTCTCAGGTTTTTAATGCAGCCTCTACTTGTTTGGTCGGAGCACTTGCAATGTGCTGTAATTCAAATAGATATACTTGTACTTATTTTTTGATGTCATCCGGACGATTTTCTGTTCTGTAGTAACTTCGTATCATGAGAACAAGCCGTCTATTCAAGGGCCTGCTGATGCCCCTCTTTCTGTTGGTCGCACTGTCGGTCACAGGACAACGTGAACTTTCAACGATACTTCCTCTTGACCCGCTGGTGAAGACCGGGACCTTGCCCAATGGGATGAAATACTACATCCGGAAAAATGCACGTCCCGAAAAACGCGCTGAGTTTCGGCTGGCCGTCAATGTCGGTTCCACCGCAGAAGATGACGACCAACAAGGATTGGCTCACGTAGTCGAACATATGGCATTCAACGGAACGAAGAACTTCAAGAAAAGCGATATTGTCGATTATCTTGAGTCGGTCGGTACAAAATTCGGTGCGCACCTGAACGCCTATACCAGCTTCGACGAAACCGTCTATATGTTGCAGCTTCCGACCGATAAGCCGGAGATAGTAGAGAAAGGCTTGCAGATCCTGGAGGATTGGTCCCACAATCTTTCATTCGATTCGCTGGAAGTGGAGAAGGAGCGGGGTGTCGTTGTCGAAGAGTGGCGACTGGGTCAGGGTGCTGACGAGCGAATGCGCCGTGAATACTGGCCGGTGCTGTTCAGAGATTCCCGTTACCAGAACCGCTTGCCGATCGGTAAAAAGGAGATCATTCAAGGGTGTCCGCAATCCGCACTTCGCCGGTTTTATTTCGATTGGTACCGTCCTGACCTGATGGCTGTAGTCGCGGTAGGTGATTTCGATATCGTGGAAATGGAGCAGAAGATCATTGCCCGTTTCGGCAATGTGCCGTTGAAAGACCAGACCCGTCCGTTGCAAGTCTGGCCGGTACCGGACAATACTTCGTTGAATGTCGCCCTTGTGAAGGACAAGGAGGCTCGCATGGCGGAAATCCAGTTGATCTATAAGCAAGCGGTTGTCGAACAGAAGTCCGTTGCCGACTATCGGAAATCCCTGGCACGGGCGCTTTTCAGCCAGATGTTGGGAGCCCGCCTTTCTGAGCTCCAGCGTAAGTCTGACCCGCCCTTCGTTTTCGCGGGCGCCTATTATAGCGACCTGGTGCGAAACAAGGATGCCTATATGTCCTTCGCCTATTCAAAGGAAGACGGTATTGAGCGCGCCTTACGGACGATTGTCGAAGAAAACGAGCGAGTCCTGCGTTTCGGTTTCACGGCTACTGAACTGGAACGGCAGAAAGCCGATATGATGAGTAATATGGAAAAGGCATATAATGAGCGGGAGAAGACCGAGTCGAGGGATTTCGCTCGTGAGTATGTGAGCAACTTCCTCACGCAGGAGCCTGCACCGGGTATCGAATATGAATATGGGATTTACAAGGAACATCTTGGTTCTATTTCACTGGAAGAGGTGAATGCCTTTGCCAAGGACTGGATCACGGACGGACGTAATTGTGTCGTCATCATTTCCGCACCGGACAAACCTACGTTGAAGATGCCCACTGAGCAGGCAGTGCGGGAGATCATAGGCGGAATGAAGCAGCTTTCTGTAACACCCTATGAAGACAAAGTGCTGAATCAGCCGTTGTTGGATGTTAAAGCCATACGGCCGGGTAAGGTCGTCAGCTCCGTCGATATGAAAGATATCGGTGTAACGGATGTGCGGCTTTCGAACGGAGTCCGGGTATTGATGAAGCCGACCGATTTCAAAAATGAAATCGTACTGGGTGCATCCGCATGGGGAGGCACCTCGCGCTTCACGGACCGTGAGTATCTTTCTGCTGCCTATGCTGATGACCTCTTGTCGGTTTCAGGCATGGGAGAATTCGATGCCACATCCTTGGAAAAGGCGCTGTCCGGAAAAGTCGTCAACGCTTCTGCGTATGTCTCCGAACTCCAGCACGGTATGAATGGAAGCTGTGCTCCCAAGGACGTGGAGACGATGTTCCAGTTGCTTTACAAGGCGTTCACAGAGCCCCGAAAGGATACGGTCGCTTTCAGCGCAATGATGGCCAATCAGGAAGTCGCAGTCCGTAATCGCGGGGAGGATCCCGGAACAGTCTTCATGGATACCGTTTCCTATGCAATGTCCGGCTACCATTACAGGTACCGTCCTGCTACCGGACAGCTCCTGAAAGAAGTCGACCAGGACGTCGCTCTTTCCGCTTATCGCTCCTGTTTTTCGGATGCTTCCGGATTCACCTTCGTCATCATCGGTAATTTCGAGGTCGAAAAGATGAAGCCTTTGCTGGAGCAGTATATAGCTTCATTGCCTGCGGCCGGCAAGAAGTCGATGTGGAAGGATGTCGGTGCTCGCCCGCCAAAGGGTCGTTTTGAACGGACCGTCTACAAAGGAACGGAACCCAAGAGTACCGTCATGATGCGCTTCAATCTTCCGTTTCAATACAACAGGAATAACCGGAATGAACTGATGGCGCTCTCCAAGCTGGTCAATATCCGGTTGCGCGAAGTATTGCGCGAAGAGAAGAGCGGGGTATATGGTGTTTCTTTCGCTGCCAGTCCCAAGCATTATCCGGTAGAAAATCTGGAGCTTAACATTTATTTCTCCTGTGCTCCGGAGAATGTCGAGTCACTGACAGCGGCTGCACTGGCCGTTCTGCAGGAGGTGAAGCAGAAGGGATGTGAGGAAAAGAACCTTGTCAAGATCCGGGAGACCTTGATACGCGAACGTGAGACTAGCCTGAAGGAGAATCAATTCTGGATGGGCTATATCACGCAGTCGATTCAGAACGGAGAGGACCTCGGTGATGTGATGAAGTATACGGAATGGGTGAACGCTCTGAATTCGGACGACATAAAGGCGTTTGCCGCAAAGTACATCATGACGGATAATTACGCACGATTCGTGCTTCGTCCGGAGAACTGATCAGACAGGAACCTTTTTTTGATTCCTGAATAAACGCTTGAGAAGAATCGTATGCGGTCGGCAAGAGGGCTTCAATGCCCTCGGCCGGCCGTTTTTTCTGAAATGAATCGGAGTACACCCTCGGAATCGTCCGGATCGAACCACGTGTACTCACCGCGGTTTCTGAACCAGGTCAGTTGTCGTTTGGCATAATTCCGGGTGTGCTGCTGGATGAGTCGCACGGCTTCCTCCAGCGTATACTTGCCCTCTAAATGTTCAAACAACTCCGAATACCCGACGGTCCTGAGGGCATTGAGGTGCCTTTTTTCAAAAAGTCCTTTGACTTCCTCCAAGAGTCCCCGTTCCATCATCTGAATCACGCGCCGGTCGATGCGGCGATAAAGTTTTTCGCGGTCCGGTGAAACGGCGATTAGTACGGGTATGAAATTTCGCGTGGTCTGTCGACCGGTCCGCAAAGCAGACAGGGGAGCACCTGTCAACCTGCAAAGTTCAATGGCCCTGATCAGACGGGACGGATTATTCATGTCAAGGGTTGAGGCAGCTTCCGGATCCAGATCTCTTAGGATCACCTGCAATGATTCAATTCCTTTTTCCTTAAGGGTCTTTTCTAATTCTTCGCGTAGCTCCGTATTGCGTGCCGGAAGCGGGTCCAGGCCGTTCAGTACAGCTTCGATGTATAGACCGCTGCCGCCTGCCATCACCTGGATTCTGTTTTTCAGGAAGGCGCCCTCCAAGTGACGCAGCACGTCGTCCTCGAACCTTGCGGTATCGTATGATTCTCCGATGCTGAGTGAATTGATGAAATGGTGAGGGACAGCGAGTAATTCTTCAGAAGAGGGTTTGGCTGTTCCGATCTCCGTTTCGCGGAAGAATTGCCGTGAATCGGCCGAGATTATTTCGCAACCGAAGTGTCTGGCAACGTCCAGTGCCAATGCGGTCTTTCCGGCGGCCGTGGGACCGCCGATCACTACCAGAAAATTCATCGTATCGGTTGAGCCGTCAACGTTCAGCGTCAAAAATCATCTCCGTCCCGACCCTCATCTTCTGACATTTCATCGCCGGCGGTTTCAAAGTCTTCATCGGATGACTCGCCCTCCTCGTCGTTTGTGTCGAGTTCGCTCATTCCTTTCACCTCATCGGCTTCCGCCACTATTTCTTCTCCTTCATCAGCGTTTTCTTCAAAGTCGTCCTCGTCATCCAGGATGTCGTCAATCGAATCCGGGTCGAAATCTTCCGGTGTAGGCACGGCCAGCGGGGTAGTCTGTATGTATTGCCGCGGAGCTTCGCCGTTCACCTTGACACAACGCGGATAGAATACGCCGATTTCCTCCTGTGCCAGTATTTTCACCAGTTCCACCCGGAATGCCCATTGGGTTTCGGGATCGAACAGGTAATAGATTTTCTGGTGAGGGTCTGCGATGTAATCGCAAAGGCGGGATTTCCGAAACGTCGTAACGGTCTCTTTTTCCGATTCCTTCAGCTCGCGGTTGGATATCTCCTTTCCTTTCGTCCAGTGGTCGTCACTCATGTAGAAGGACGCCTGTTTAGATGCATCAAATCCGATCGCACTGTGGATGGCATGATGCAGGTCTTCGAATGATTGGGTGGCACGGATTTCGACATCGCGTGAAACCTCATCATGATCTTCAAATGTGACTCGAAAACGGTAAATGGCCATTGCTTGTGTGTTTCCTTATCAAAAATAAAAAAAATATTTTCATTGAAATCAGGCATCCTGGACAGGCTACCTACCGTTTATCAACGGATTTTTCCGACTTGGCGATTAGTCCTAGTTCGTTCCCTTTGCGGAGCATGAAGTCGAAAGCTTCCTGGAAATCGTTACGGATCTCTCCTTCGAGTATGGCTTCCCGTATGGCGGTCTTGATGATTCCGACCTGCGGCCCCGGTGGCAGGTGGAAATAGTCCATGATGTGTTCGCCGGTGACCGGCGGTTGCCAGTTCCGGATGCGGTCTTTCTCTTCAACCTCCTGCAGCTTTTCCTGCACTTTCCGGAAGTTGTCCTTATAACGCCTGATCTTATACTCGTTCTTCGTGGTGACGTCGGCATGACACAGGATCATCAATGCATCGATATCCTCTCCTGCATCGAAGAGCAGTCTGCGTATGGCTGAATCGGTGATATGGTCCTGTGCCAGGACGATGGGCCGCAGGTGAAGCAGGACCAGTTTTTCGACGAACTTCATCTTCTCGTTCATCGGAAGTTTCAATTGGCGGAAGATGTGCTTCACCATCCTGGCGCCTTTGTCCTCATGCCCGTGAAAGGTCCAGCCATGGCCCGGTTCGAACCTTTTAGTGGCCGGCTTGGCGATGTCATGCAACAAGGCGGCCCATCGCAACCACAGGTCGTCGGAGACCTTTGCGACATTGTCCAATACCTGCAA
>JBJOMA010000076.1:0-14931 GCA_046052625.1 Bacteroidota bacterium | reverse complement strand
GCGACAAACGGACCCAGTTGTAACTTCCTGCGGGAATATCTTTCAGAGGAATCTCCAGGAACACACCCCCCGGGGCCACTACTTTGGATCGGGAGAAGTCGATGGCGGTCGAACCGCCGGCTGTTGTCTCGGGAGCGTGATAAAGGATCGCACCTGCGCCAAGTAAAGTATAGGCGTTGGGCGCCAATTCCAAATAATGCGCTGCGATCTTGTGGAAACGAGGGCTCTGCGCCGCATGACCTGCAGGCACAGAAACAGGAGTTCCGATATTTCCAAGACGGGCCTGGGTGGAATCGACCTGAAGTTTGACGAGCAGTTTGGGAACCGAAACCGTATCATTGTTATCGTCGTCTTTTTTACAACCATTCATGAACAAAGAAGCGGCAACAAGCAGAGTAAGGAGCTTTTTCATGTTGGACGGATGAAAGGGGCTGTTTGGCATCAGTGAACTGACTGATGCAATAATCCGAAATTAACAGAAACAAAGCGTCGTTTTATCGTAAAAGAATCCTGTTCTGTGCTTTTCATGGGAAGGAATTCGCACTTTATTTCGATTTTTACGTATCTTAGGTATAGACATGAGAAACAGCTTCTTACTACTTATCGCGACATGCCTGTCATCGTCGCTTTCAATGGCGCAACAGCACCGCACCTGTGCTACCCACGACCTTTATATTCAAGAAATTAAGGCAGACCCGACCATCCTGACACGCAGAGCTTCCATGGAACAACAGATCCAACGTTGGATCTCCTCCAACACGGTCCAACGTTCACAGGGCGGCTCCCAGACCATCATCACCATTCCGGTCGTCGTGCACGTCCTCTGGTATAATGCAAACCAGGACATTACCGATGCACAAATCCTTTCGCAGATCGATGTACTGAACCAGGACTACGGATTACTGAATCCCGACACGACGCTTGTTCCCGCTGCGTTCAAGCCTCTGGTCGCCAATGTCCAGTTCCAGTTCTGCATGGCAACGACCGATCCGAACGGTAATCCGACGAACGGCATCGAACGCAGACAAACCACCATTTCGAGGATCGGCAATGGTAACCGCTATTACCAAACCAGTCAGGGTGGACTCAACATCTGGAATCCGAACAGCTATCTCAACTTCTGGATCTGTGATATCGACGGCGGCAGCACGCTTGGATACACGTACCTGCCCGGAACCGTCAACGCCTCCAAGGACGGAGTAGTCATTGATTGGCAGTACTGGGGAACCATCGGCACCGTCAGTCCGCCATTCAACAAAGGTCGCACCGCGACACATGAAGTCGGACACTGGTTCAACCTTGAGCACATCTGGGCAGACGAACCCAACTGCTCGATGGATGATTATGTTTCAGATACCCCGCAACAGAAAGGCGAGAATTACGGATGTCCCAACTATCCGCAAACGACACAATCCGGCGGACGCTGCAGCAACTCCGACCCCAGTGCCATGTATATGAACTACATGGATTACACCGATGACGCCTGCATGTTCATGTTCACGCCCGGTCAGGCGGCACGTATGCAGGCCTCGTTGAATCTTTCACGTCCCGGATTATTCAATTCCCTGGGATGCAATTCCCCTTCCGGTATTTCAAACGCTTCACAATCTGGACGCTGCATCGTACATCCTAATCCTACCAACGGTGAATTCGAAATAGAAGCCCGGGGATGGGGAGCGCCCGTGCAAGTTGCCATTGTGGATGTCAGCGGCCGCATCGTAAGATCGGAGCAGTTCGCGGCCGGTGACCGCATCCGAATCGATCTTTCCTCAGAGAGCTCCGGCATTTACCACATCCGACTAAGCGCTAACGACCGTCAACAGTTCGCGAAAGTCATCAAATACTGATTCGGGACCGGTAACCGATTAAGAACCCGCTTCGGCGGGTTTTTGTTTTTTAGTGGCTGGTCATTCCAAGACGAGCGAGTCACCGACAGAAACATTCGCATTAAGGTTGTGCGGCAGGTCGGAACGGCAGCTGACCGATAACTGATAATAATTACCATAAGACGGAAGAGGGCTCCAATCGGGAAGTGTACCCTTCCTCCATTCCGCCAGTTCCTTCTGAAAACCGGAACGGATTTCACCGGTCTGCGGATGTCGGGAAGGCACAATACATCTGGGACAAGGTTTTACGCCGATGAAACCGGCCTGACCGATCCGGAAAGGAACAGGGTGCTTTCTCGGAAGCACCAGCCGTTCTTCCCAAAAAGCAGGCACGCCTCCTATTTCAATGTTGGCGCGGAACCGATTCCTGCATTCGTCCAAGGTGAAGCCGAAATGTGTTGCGACAGCTTGCAGCGAAGCAGTTGACACGATGGTCACGTGGCTTTGTACAGGATCATCGGGAAAACCGTTTTCAACCGCACGCTTCAACACCACCTTTTTTCCGAAGTACTCCGAAAAAAAGTCTTCGAGCTGCGGATGATCTTGCGTGATGTCGAAGGTTGTCCCGGATTCTTCCGAAAAGCGATGGCTGAGAAGGATCGTCCGGAAAGATGCCTCGAAGCGCGCACTCAGCCGATGAACAGAAGAATCCGACTTTCCGTTGATAAGATTACCTGCTTCGTCAAACAGCGCAAACGCCCGATCGTATGCAAGCGTACCGCCAGGACTGAATCCGGAACTTGCAACTTCCTTTCCGTCCAGGGATTTGAAGGGATAGACTGTTATTCGTTCGACGACGGGTTGGAAAACATTCACGGTGATTTCCGTTTATCCAAATGTAGGAAAACAAAAACGGCCGGCATACCGCCGACCGTTCCTGTCACATTTCGTTTGATTAAATTGATCAGTGTGTAACGATGAAGGATTTACGTATCGTACCATTATTGACTGAAACCAGGTAATTACCTGACGGGTGGCGGGAGAGGTCGAATTCGACTTCATGGAAGGTTTCAGAAGAGACCTCCAAATACTGCTCACCGATCAGGCGGCCGTTCAAGTCGAAGAGTTGAATCGCCGTCTTCTCCGTCACAGCTCCCTCGATCCTCACCTTGAACAATCCGGTAGCAGGATTGGGATAGGCCGACGCTTTAAGTCCGTTATCGGAAGATGTAACGCCGATGTTATCCTGGTTCCTTATCAGTGTTGTCGTATTCACCAAGGTGATCCCGGTGGAGTTCAGATTGGCTGCATTCAAACTATTGGTTGTGGCTGCATTCAATGAACCGGAACCTGTATACAGGGCACTCAGCGAGTAAGACAAGGACCGGTCCTGTCCGCTGTCGACGATGCGCAGTTCCCCATTGTCAAACACGGCACCTGTTACGGTCCCTAATGCTGTTCCTGTTGTGCTGACCATTGCGCGGGAAACAACGCCCGTTCCACCTGCCTTGGGGTAGCGGTAAAATGTCTTCGTAGTGCCGTTTTCCAACACATAGAAATATCCGAGGTAGGCGACAAGGCTTTCAGCCGTCTTATTGGCAGTCGCCAATGAGATTTTCTGAAGCGCATTCAGATTGCCGGTACCGGTGAATGCAGCACTGAGCGAATAGCGATAAATCGCTTTGCCTTTCTTATCCAGTATCCAAAGCGTATCGTTACTGACGGCCAATCCCGTCGGCGTACCTAAAACAGTTCCCGTGTTACTTACCAATGTGCGGGAGGCGGTGGAAGCCGTTCCGGCAGAAGTGCTTCGGTAGACTCGCTTGTTCGTTCCATCCAATACATATACACTACCTGTCACTGCGGCAATGTCAGCAGCGTTTGTGACACCATTCAGCACCGTGGTGGACATGGTACTGCTAGCAATGAATCCGAAGCTTGCATCGTAATAGAACACCTTGTTCGAGACGATATCAGAGACCAGATACTTCGGCGTAGCGGCATTGACACTGAGAATGATCGAGTTGGATGTAACGACACCGACAGTAGCGCAGTTAACGTTTGACGTCAATTCACAATTCACCATATCACCATTGACCCAGGAAGCAGCTGAATAGGTGGCCGAGTTGGTGCCGACCGTGGTTCCGTTTTTCATCCAACGATAAACAGGGCTGGCTCCACCGTTGGTGATGCCGGCGGTGAAGGTCACGGTGGCAGAAGGAATGATGGTGCCGGATGGTGATGCCGAAATAGATATGGTCGGTGTGACAAGCGGCTGGACGGTGATGACAGTTCCTGCAGACTGGGCCGTGCAACCGTTCGCATCGGTACCGGTCACAGTATAGGTTCCGGAAACACCAACGGTGATCGAGGACGTCGTACTTCCTGTATTCCACAGATAAGATACGGCGCCGGTGGCTGTAAGCTCGATACTGTTTCCGGAGCAGAACGTCGTCGGACCTGATGCAGTGACTGCGACGGTCATCTGGGCGGGCTGTGTCAACGTAACCGGAATCACGGCCGTACACAACGCGGCATCCGTTACTGTGACGGTGTAGTTGCCCGCAGAAAGACCGGAGAAGCTGCCGGTGGAATTAGTCACGTTTCCGGGTTGCAACTTATAATTGACTGCGCCGTTAGCGCCGGTTGAAGTCACAGCAATGCTACCGGTTGAAGCACCGTAACAGACGGGATCAACATGTGTTTCCGATAGGGACAGGGCACATATTGGTGCGCCCACCGTTCCCGAGCCCGTTGCAGAACATCCGTTGGCATCGGTCACAGTCACCGCATAGGTGCCGGAGGCAAGGTTGGTGGCGGTGGCAGTCGTCTGGACGGGCGTGCTGTTCCATACATAGCTATAGGAAGGCGTGCCGCCGGTGACGGAAGCAGTCGCTGTTCCGTCGGATACGCCCACCTTAGTGGCAGGCGTAGTAGATACCGAAACACTCGGCAACGGATTGACCGTTACCATGACCATGTCGGTAGCAGTCGCTCCACCGGACTGGGTGACAGTAACCGTGTAGGTCGTCGTGGTCGCAGGTGATGCGACAGGATTTGCGACTGTTGCGGAACTCAATCCGGTCGAAGGTGACCAGGAATAGGTATTACCCGAGATGGGTGCTACACCGATCGTCGTGGAGCCTCCGTCGCATATCGACTTGTCGGGGCCCGCCAAGGAGGCGAGGGTTCCGTTCAACAGAATGTTGTCCAAGTACAGGTTATTACCGTAGCGACCGATGTTGCGGAAGCTCAGGACGATCTTCTGACCGGCATAGGCGTTCAGATTGACGGTTTCGGTACGCCACTGGGTTGCCGTAGGCACGAAAGCAGCGGTGTTCGTACCGGTCGCAGTAGACAACGCTGTTCCATACTTAAGATAAACCGAATTGAATGTGGTGCCGCAATCACCGGAAACGAGCACTTGAAATGAGTCGATGTAGCTGGTTGTCGAATAGGGCTGATAAGCCACATCGAAGGTGAGCGTTGCGGAGGCATAAGATGCGAGATCGATATTGACAGAACGGAATTCATCGCGGGCGCCGCCTGCATCTACAGAATAATTATCGAAGAACATGCAGTTACTGCTGAGGCCGAATCCGCCTACACCATTCTTCAACTGCCAGGCAATGGCATTGTTCAAAGCATCCACATTAGTCCAGTTGGCAGGCGGAAAAACACCCGATTCGAAGCCCTGACTAACGGGAAGCTGGGCTCCCATCGTGTTGATATAATTCGTTTCCGTCAGCGTACTGTTCGTGGTGCCGTTGGAAACCGTCAAGGTCACGTTGTAGGCACCGGAAGAAGCGTAGGTGACTGAAGGATTCGCGGCGGTCGAGGTAGCCGGAGTTCCGCCGGGGAAGGACCAAGTGCGACTCACAACGGTTCCGGTAGAGACGTCGGAGAAATTGACCGTCTGACCCGGGCACGGGGTCTGGTTATCTACGGTGAAATTGGCCGTAGTCGAGCGCAGGTTGTTGATCGGAGTCTCCCAAACACCGCGTCCGTAGGTGAACGTCCGCAGCACCGTGTTAGATGTTCCGTCGTTATAGATGGACATATCGACGATGCTGGTACGGGTCGGAAGACCTGTGTTATATATGGTCCAGCTGGTCGCTGTTGCCGTCTTGTAGTAGACAACTGATCCAGTAGCCAGGAACACCAGTTCATTGGACGAGAAATATTCATCCGCGATGATGGCGATGTGATTGGTCGTTGGAAGATTATACGTCACATTGGTCCAAGTCGCCCCGTGATCGGCTGAACGGTACACCTTGTTGTTACAAGAAATATACACCACATTGGGTGACGACTTGATCGTGGTGATGCTGGCTCTGCTGCCGGTAGCGGAGGGCAGAGTCACCCACGTCCACGTCGGGACAGCACTCAAAGCATCGCGTGAAACCCCGATTTTCTGATCACTGGTCACCACGTAGACATTGTTCGGATCGGAGAAGTTAACGTGTAGTGCCATCACCTTCACGCCGGTGTTGGCGATCTGGGTCCATGTAGGACTGGTCACGGTAAGGTTGGTAGTCCGCCAGACCTGCGTATCACCGATGAAAGCAAGATCCGCATTACCGCGATAGAAAGCTATATCAGAGAAATCGGTGACGGAAGCCGGCAGGTTATAACTCTGTGTGCTGCCGGTCACCAAGCGACGCTTGGGTGCCCAGATGGTTCCCCAGTCAGGAAGGAAGTAATAGACCATCGAACTGTTCGCACGATAGTCGAAAACGCAATGTGACTGCCAATCGCCTCCGCGGTTACAGTACCACTTCGTACTGTCGGCATAGAGTTCTCCGTTATCCTGTGTGCCGATGCTCATCATGTAACGTCGCGTAGGACTGCAACCGCCGTGATAAATTTCGATACCATAGATGCCGTCGCTTTTCGGCGTCCAGTTGTTTCCGCCGTCCGTACTCAACCAAACACCACCGTCGTTCATGTTCCACAACTGGTTGTTGTTATAGGGACTGGTTACGATCTGGTGCATGTCGGTGTGCACTTTCTGGTACCAGACCGTCAGCTGGGTCCACGTGGCGCCGCCGTCGGTGGACTTCCAAACGTTGTGCGCCACGAAGTAGACGATATTGGCGTTCAGACGGTCGACACCGATACCGGTATTGTAATCACCCTGCCCGGGATCGGCGCTGTTATTGGAGTAACCGGTGAGAAACGGAGACAGGCTGTTTTTAACCGCAGAGAAATTGAGTCCGCCGTCGGTCGACTTGAAGAGCGTTCCTCCCTGCGCATTCATATAGAAATAAACGACATTGGAATCTGCAGGTGTGACGGCCACACGTGTTCCACCACCTGATGTATAGCCGGTAGGAATGAAAATGCCGGAGGTGATCTGGGTCCACGTATCGCCGAAGTCCGTCGAGCGGTACAACTCGGCATTGCGGGTAGAAATGAACAGAACTCTAGAATTGTTCGACTGTAACTGCTTGAGATCGTCCAATGCGAGACTGGCACTCTTGAGCGTCCAGGTGGCACCGGCGTCGGCCGTTTTGTAGACACCGGTATTGGTTGCAGCGACAATCACATTGTTATTCGTCGGATCCATGATCATGTCCACGACGATTTTTCCGGTCAAGCTGGTCTGCGTAAAGGTATTTCCACCATCCGTCGTCTTCCAGACACCGGAGCCGGAAGAATAATAGTTGTGGTCGCCACCGCCGAGGTAGATGACCTGGTCGTTCACATGGTCGATGCAGACGGATGCAAAGCGAACCCCGGAGACGAGTTTGTCGCAACCCGGCGCCACTGCCCAATTGCTACCTCCATTGGAGGAGATGAATAATCCGCCACGGGCACTGACGGCATACAGCTTCTGTGAATTGGTCGGATGGAATTTCATCTGACTCACACGGCTGATGCCGTGAATCTGGCCGGATGAATTGGTCGGAAACAAGTCGGGACGGTATGCGCTCCAGCTGGCGGTTTGCGCAGTAAGGCTCGCAGAGGCAAGGAGCAAGAAAGCCGCCTTGATTAAAAGGCGTTTAAAGTCGATATGGATCATGGCTGGTTATTTTTTATTTTCCTGCTGCTTGAGTTCTTCCTGTTGCTGACGCCAAATGGCAGTACGTTCGGCATCGTTAAGGACATGCCCGTTCTCCTGCACCCACGGTTTCACCTCGCGGGCCCAGTTCTCAAAGCGCTTAGATTGGTATTTCAGGTATTCGGCCCGTTCGAGTTCACTGCCCGAAAGCTTCTTTTTACGGTCGTATTCTCTTTCTCGTTCATTTCGTTCACGGCGGATCTCCCGCTTGGATTTTCCTTTCTGAGAAGCACCTGACTCCATCATCTCCTCCTCTTCCACGGGCTTAGGAGTAGATTTCCAGAATTCATCATAGGCTTTGACGGCCTCGAAATAATTCACGTCCGGATCATCCATCATGTTGACCCATTTAGGGATTTCCATCGGAGCGCGAGCGCCCGAAGCATCCGTCTGCGCCCGGCCGTCACCCGAAAAGGCCACGAAGAGGAACGCGGCAATAACAAAAAAGCGGTTTATATTCATTTTTTTAGGTTTTTCTGTTGATAGATTTTAATGCAATAAAAATAGGTGTTTACACCTATAAAATGCCAATTATCATTGGAAATTAATTAATCGTATGATTTATGTCAATCATTATTCCGTGAACACTCACGGATGACCTTTAAAGGATTCCCTCCTTGCCCAACCCCTTGAAAATCCGTTTTTTTGCAAACAAATTCGAAGGAAGATGATTACGAAGCGCGTAAATGAACTGCTGAGGACGGCCGGCAACGGTCAGGAAACGGAAGTGAGAGGGTGGGTTCGTACCCGCCGGGGCAATAAACAGGTCGCCTTCATAGCCGTCAATGACGGCTCGACCATCCATAGCATCCAGGTTGTCGCGGATCTTAACAAGTTCTCCGAGGATTCTATTAAAAAAGTATCGACCGGCGCGTGCATCGCTGTCAAGGGAAAACTGGTAGCATCTCAGGGCCAAGGTCAGTCTGTCGAAATCCAGGCGGACGCCATCCATGTTCTCGGAGAAGCGGACGAATCGTTTCCGCTGCAGAAGAAAGGACATTCCATGGAGTTCCTCCGGGAGATCGCTCACCTTCGTCCTCGCACGAACACCTTCGGTGCCGTTTTCCGCATCCGTCACCACATGGCTTTCGCGGTACACAAGTATTTCAACGACCGAGGCTTCTACTATCTGCACACGCCCATCATCACGGGATCGGATGCGGAAGGAGCGGGTGAAATGTTCCAGGTGACGACACTGGATCTGCACAACCTTCCTAAGAATCCCGACGGCTCGATCGACCACAAGGATGACTTTTTCGGAAAAGCCACTAACCTCACCGTATCCGGTCAGCTGGAGGGAGAACTCGGCGCATTGGCGCTTGGACTCATCTACACGTTCGGTCCGACGTTTCGCGCAGAGAATTCAAATACGCCGCGGCACCTGGCGGAGTTCTGGATGATCGAGCCGGAGATGGCGTTCTACGACATCAAGGACAACATGGATCTGGCGGAGGATTTCCTGAAATATCTGGTGCGTTACGCATTGGAGCATTGCGCCGACGATCTGGAATTCCTGAACAACATGTACGACAAAGGGCTGGTCGACCGGTTGAAATCCGTGGTGGATCTGCCGTTCGAGCGACTGACCTATACACGGGCCATCGAGATCCTGGAATCCTCCAAGCAGAAATTCGAGTACCCGGTCTCCTGGGGGACGGATCTGCAGAAAGAACACGAGAACTTCCTCGTAGAACACTTCAAACGTCCCGTCATCCTTACTGATTACCCGATGGCGATCAAGGCGTTCTACATGAAACAGAACGACGACGGCAAGACCGTACGTGCCATGGACATCCTGTTCCCCTGGATCGGTGAGATCATCGGCGGATCACAACGCGAGGAGGATTACGAAAAGCTGGTGCGGCGGATGCGCGATCTGGAGATACCGGAACAGGAACTCTACTGGTATCTGGATACGCGGAAGTTCGGCAGTTGCGAACACGCCGGATTCGGACTCGGATTCGAGCGACTGATTCTTTTCATTACCGGCATGAGCAACATCCGTGATGTCATTCCGTTCCCTCGCACGCCGAAGAACGCGGAGTTCTGATGCTCCTTTAAGCGCTCTCCTTATTTACCCATCTGCTGGTTGAGGCGCTTCTCTTCGTTGATTCGACCCTCCAGGAAACCGACATACTCGCGCGCCACGTTATTGCCGTATTTGGTGTACGCGTCGCGTGCCCAGGTAAGTGCCGTTCCGTATTCTCCCAGCACTTCGTACCCGACGGCGATGTTATACGCCAGCTTGCCGGCATCTTTTTCGTTTGGTGTGCTCAGCGCGCTTTTCCAATGGTCGATGGCCTTCGACCAGTCGTTGACATCCGCAAAACGCGTCCCGCGAGCCATTGCAGGCGTATGTTTGGACTTGCCGTAGAAATCGCGTGAAATGGTGACGGGCATCGGCGAGATCTTGTAGGCATAATCGCTGCCGACAGCGGTAGCCAGATAACGGTTAGCTTCGGATTTGGAGATGAGCAGCGCTGCCGCATCGATCGCGTTCTTTCCGACTGCTTCCCACGTCTTCGTTTCCGTGAACAACTGCTGGTCAACGATCGACTTGCTTTTGTTGTGATACGATCTGATACCCATCTTGACGTTCCCGACTCCTTGGGCATAGTACTCGGTATACTCCACTTCGCGCTTGTTGGCACCCTCCCCTTCCGTTTTCTTCTTCACTCGTGTCCCATTGGTGACTATGAAGTCGGAATCATAGATTTCGATAGCGACCAGGATGTCCGCATTGTTCGAAGTGCAGAGGCGATTCACGACACCCCAGTCCAGCGCAGCCGGAAAGGCGGCTGTCAGGCTATTTCCGACCATGCGGTCCGGCAGCATTTTCACTGCGAAACGCGGTGAGTTGTCCAACCGGTTTTTCAGACTGACGAGGGCTTCCTGAGCAGCTACACGGTCGTCGGCAGGAAGCTCACCGGTAAGAATCCCTTCCAGGATATTGACCGCTCCGCTTTCCATTTTCGTGCGGTCGAGTAACAACAACGTTTTCGCATCGGCAGGCAAGGAGATTTCGGCGGGACGGGTAACGGTCATATTGACCGACTTTGACGGACCGCAGGCATTAAAAAGCATCGCTGCAATAGGCAGCGACAGCAAGAGGAGTCGCATTGATTTCATGATGGTATCGTGAGAAGGATTCGTGAGTAATTTACAGATAAGGAGATACTTCAATTTGATTCCCCGTATACGATCTCCATCAGTGTCTGGCCGACCGCTTGAAGGGTTTTCTTATCGATCACAGTAAGGTCGTCGGCATGGGTATGCCAATGCCTTCCGAATCCGGTAGCGGTGACATTGTCGCTCCCGATGATATCGATGCAAGGTATTCCGTAACGGATCACATACACATGGTCATCCGTCACATAACCGCCCTGTTCATAGAGGAAATAGTTCGAATAGCCGAGCCGGGCCGCTGTTCTCCAGACTTTTTCGTTCAGTCCGGGGGCTACTTGGGAGGAGTTACCTTCCATCCGGAACTGAGCATTGACGGCTCCGACCATGTCCAGCAGTATGCCGTATTCGGCGGTATATCCGGGTACGTGAGGCTGACGTGTCCAATACTGCGTGCCTAGTCCGTAGCTGTCCAGTCCTTCCGCGCCGCCGCCGTTCTTCCCCCAGTCCTCCGCATCGAATAGCGCGATGTCAACGCCGACAGACGGTTGACGCAGGGCGAATTGACGCGCCAATTCCAACAGAACACCGACTCCGCTTCCGCCGTCATCCGCGCCGAGAATGGGTTCTCGGGTTCTGGTAGTATCCTGGTCGGCCCATGGCCTGGTATCCCAGTGAGCGAAGAGCAGGATCCGTTTCGCTTGGTCTTTGTTGAAGGAAGCGATGATGTTGCGGATCTTCAGTATCGTACCGTCATAGGCGGTCACCGATCCTTCCTGCTCAACCACATCGGGCGTGTAGGATTTCAACTTTCCGGTCAGATAATCAGCGCACTGGCCGTGGGCTGCGGTGTTCGGTTTACGCGGACCGAAGTCGACCTGCTTTTTGACAAAAGAAAAGGCGGAATCGGCATTGAACGGCGCGACCGGAGATGTCACTTCCGTTACGGTGGCATCCGTCGGAGGTTCCGTTTTCTGATCGGAGGAATGACAGCCGAACAGGACCGGAATAAAGAAACCGGCGATCAGAAAGTAATTATGAAAACGTATCCGCATCCGGATTCATTCTTTGGTCCACGACGTACCCGACTTCTCATCCTTGATCTTGAAGCCGATGGCTGCGAGTTCGTCGCGGATCTTGTCGGAAGTGGAGAAATCCTTGTTGGCCTTCGCATCGGTGCGGACTTTAAGTATCATCTGCATCAGCGAGTCGATGCTGTCATCGCCGCCGGCCGATTCCTCTTTCAGTCCGAGGATCCGGAATACGAAGTCGTTGAAGAACCGTTTCAGCAGTTCGAGGTCGGTCGCTGAAATGGTCTCTGTTCCTGCATGGACCGAATTGATGATCCGGGCGCCTTCAAAGAGGTGCGAAAGGGCGATGGCCGTATTCAGATCATCGTCCATGGCTTCGTAGCAGGAGCGCTCCAGCGCTGCGATATCGGAGGTGGAAGTGGTGCCGGGCACCAACCGGTCAAGGGTCTTTGCCGCATTCAGCAGTCTTGCCAGACCTTTCTCAGCTGCTTTCAGTCCGTCGTTGCTGAAATCGACCGGACTCCTGTAATGCGCCTGCAGGATGAAGAAGCGGATGGTCATCGGTGAATAGGCCTGCTCGAGCAACCGGTGCGAACCGGTGAAGAACTCTTCAAGGTTGATGAAATTGCCCAACGACTTGCCCATCTTCTGTCCGTTGATGGTGATCATGTTGTTGTGCATCCAATAGCGGACCGGAGCCCGGCCGCAGGCGCCTTTCGACTGGGCTACTTCGCTCTCGTGATGCGGGAACAGCAAATCCATTCCTCCGCCATGGATGTCAAAGGTCTCTCCCAAGTACTTGGTGCTCATCGCGGAACATTCGATGTGCCATCCGGGAAAGCCAACTCCCCAGGGCGACGGCCAACGCATGATATGTTCCGGAGCGGCTTTCTTCCAAAGGGCGAAATCGGCTGGGTTCCGTTTCTCCTCCTGACCCTCCAGCTCGCGACGCTCGTTTCCCGCACCGGCGATCAGGTCGTCAATGACACGTCCGCTGAGTTTACCGTAATCGTGGCTCTTGCTGTAATTGATCACATCGAAATAGACGGAGCCGTTGGAGACATACGCCCAACCGTTGTCGATGATCGCTTTGATCATTTCGATCTGCTCGATGATGTGGCCTGATGCACGCGGTTCGATACTGACGGGAAGCACGTTGAGCTGTTCCATCGCCTCGTGAAACTTACGCGTATAGAGTTCGACCACTTCCATCGGTTCTAACTGCTCCAACCGCGCTTTCTTGGCGATCTTGTCTTCTCCTGCATCCGCGTCGTTCTCCAGGTGACCGACATCCGTTATGTTGCGGACGTAGCGCACCTTGAGACCGAGGTGATCCAGATAACGGTACAGGACATCGAAGGTGATATAGGGTCGTGCATGTCCCAGATGAGGCGGACCATAAACGGTCGGACCGCAGACGTACATGCCGACACGTCCATCAACAAGCGGTTCGAAACGCTCTTTCTGACGGGTCAGTGAATTGGTGATATGCAGCTGGTGGTTATGCATGTCAAGACATTGTCGGGGATAAACACTTCCGCTCTTTACAATGGCAAAGGTACCCATGCAGGTACGTTAACCGTTTCCCGATCCGGGTACTTTTCAGCGGGTGACCGGTGGAAAAACAAGGATCAACACACGGGCTGCTGAAGATGCAGCAACATGTCCTCCGTCATCCTCGCAAGGTCGAATTGGTGACTCCAGCCCCAATCGGTCCGGGCCGCGGCGTCGTCGATGCTCTGCGGCCAGGAATCAGCGATCTGCTGCCGGCTGTCAGGGCGGTAGCTGATGGTAAAGCCGGGAATATGGGTTGCAATCTTATCAGCGATCTCACGCGGTGTGAAACTCATCGCTGCGACATTGTAGCTGGACCGGATCCGGATCTTTTCGGAAGGAGCCTGCATGATTCCGACCGTTGCGCGCAGCGCATCCGGCATGTACATCATTGGAAGCAAGGTGTCCTCGGACAAGAAAGACTGATAGGTCTTGTTTCGGATGGCTTCGTGAAAGATGTGAACGGCATAGTCGGTCGTTCCTCCGCCGGGTTCGGATTTCCAGCCGATCAGACCGGGATACCGCAGGCTACGTACATCGACACCGAACTTCTGGAAATAATATTCGCACCAGCGCTCACCGGCCAACTTGCTGATGCCATACACCGTATTCGGTTCGGTGACCGTATACTGAGGCGTATTCACGCGAGGCGTTGAAGGACCGAAAACGGCAATCGAACTGGGCCAGAAAAGACGGAAATGCTGTTCACGAGCTAATTCCAAAACGCCCAACAAACCCTCCATATTCAACCGCCAGGCGGATTTTATCTTTTGTTCGGCAGTGGCCGAAAGCAAGGCGGCTAATAGATAGACCTCCTTAACGTTATGTTTGCGAATTAAATCTCCAACGGCCTGAAAATCAAGTACATCTACCTGGTAAAAGGGGCCGGTACCGTCGATTGACGGATGTGCCGGCTTAATGTCGGTAGCAATGACACGGCTTTCGCCGTAAATCCCGCGCAATTCCGTAACCAGCTCGGTGCCGATTTGGCCATTGGAACCGATGACAAGAATGGATTCTTTCATTTTCAGTGCTTTAACGTCGCGAAGATACGTAAAAGCATGAAGGGGTGAAAGTCCGGTAGGTTTAACGGGAATGCCTGAAGAAACGGGCCATACGGCTATTACCCTGCTGATCTGTGAAATGCAACGTGAAAACTCCTTCGGACAAACCCGAAAGATCCACGACCGTTTCGCCCTCTGCATTACCGTTGTGAACCAGCCGTCCCGACACATCGAAAATGCGGAATTCGCCTTGATGGCCATCAGCAGGCAGAATGGTCAAGCGATCCGTGGCCGGGTTCGGGAAAACAGTCAGCATCGATTGAGCAGTT
>JBJOMA010000075.1:0-2949 GCA_046052625.1 Bacteroidota bacterium | reverse complement strand
CATGAGGAGGAGGTCCGATGTCCGGTAGGAGGTCACGGCGGCGAACCAGCGATCGCAGTCCTTTACTACGTCGATATCCGTGATGCCGTCAGCCCCTGCCACGGTGAATGAATCCGAAAGTGTCGGTGCATTGAGAATCGATGTGCCGAAGGAAAGCACCAGTACCCGGTTGTCCTGGAAGTTGGCTATTAGTGCATAGACAGAGTCGGAGGCCGTCTTGACGATATCTACGCCTTCCGGCAAATTGAGTCCTGCCGTGAAGACGGTAGAGGATGAAGTGGGCAGTGAATCAAGTCCGTTGCCGAAGACGCTTAATATTAGCGAATTGGAACTCAGATCGGTCACGAGCGAATGCCAAACGCCCGACTCACGGATGAATTGAATGGCATTGGGTCGACTGATTGTTCCCAGGAGATTGCCAAGATCGGCAAAGTTAGTGGGTTGAGTTCCGAAGCCGTTGTCAAAATCAACACGCACCACTTTCCCATTGTCCCGACTGCAGATGAAAACGTGATCTCCAGTACTGTCACTCAATGCGCGCACACCGGCTGTAATATTCAATAATCCGTTGACGGAACTGAATGCGGTGTCAAAGTGAGGATTCAGGAAATCGCCGGAGCAGAAATCCCATTCATAGGTCCCGACGGCGGCGATGGAATCCGTAATTGAAAGGACCGCTTGTTCGCATGCAGCCCCTGATGAAAATAGTACCGGTTGGGTACATTGTCCGGAAGCGGAAAACGACAATGTCAGCAGCACTCCCGGAAGTGCCAGTTGTCTGATTGCCGTTAAAAAAAATCTTCCAAACATCCTTGGTAAGGTACGAAGTGATATTGAATGGGAGGTCCGACGGAAGCAAGGAATTTCCACCGTCGTATCGTGAATAAATCAGCGCAAGGAAGCGAAAGCGGATTCCTGAAAAGAGACGTAGGTCTGCTGTAATCCTTCTGATAAAGAAATGGCAGGTTTCCAACCGAGCGCGTGGATACGGGTGCAATCCAGCAGTTTGCGCATCGTGCCATCCGGCCGTGACTCATCGTATCGTATGCTTCCAAGGAATCCGACGGTTTGCGCGATATGACCGGCCAATTCGGAAATCGAATGTTCTTCTCCCGAACCGATATTGATGAACTGCCTATCACTGTAGCTTTTCATCAGGAAGACGCAGGCGGTTGCGAGATCGTCAACGTGCAGGAATTCGCGCAACGGACGTCCGGTGCCCCAAACAGTGACAGTTTCTGCTCCGGCTGTTTTCGCTTCGTGAAATTTACGCATCAGGGCCGGAAGAACGTGCGACGTTTCCAGATCGTAATTGTCATTCGGGCCGTATAGATTGGTCGGCATCGCAGAAATGAAATCGCAGCCGTATTGGTCACGGTAGGCTTCGCATAATTTAATTCCTGCGATCTTGGCGATTGCATATGGCTCGTTGGTGTTTTCCAGCGATCCGGTTAGAAGATATTCTTCCTTCAACGGTTGTGCAGCATGCTTCGGATAGATGCAGGAGGATCCGAGAAACAACAACTTCCGTGCAGCTTGCTCATGGGCTGCCCGGATGACATTCAGCTCAATGGAAAGATTGTCTGATATGAATTCGGCCCGATGAGTATTGTTGGTCTGGATGCCGCCCACTTTGGCTGCTGCCAGAAAAACATATTCCGGTTTCTCATCGGCGAAAAAACGATCAACGGCAGACTGGTTCCGCAGATCCAGTTCTGCAGAGCTACGTACGATGATATTGTAGAAGCCCTCCGACTGAAGACGACGTACGATCGCCGAACCCGCCATACCGCGGTTTCCCGCTACATAGATCCTCGAATCCTTATTCATTATAATTGAAGGTCTTGTGACCGCCTTCCCGTAGATACTTGTCTTTACGGAACAGTTCCAGATCCGCTGCTACCATTTCGCGGACAAGTCCTTCAAGATCGTATTTCGGGCGCCAGTTCAGCTTTCGTTGCGCTTTTGACGCATCACCCATCAGGATTTCAACCTCCGATGGACGGAAGTAACGCGGGTCGACCCTTACGACCACCGTTTCCGGTGCCACCCGGCAGTCGTTCGACGTGCACTTTTTCACTACTCCGATCTCATCCAGTCCGCTACCGCGGAATTCGATTTCCAGTCCGGCTTCCCGAAAAGCCATGACAATGAATTCCCGGACAGAGGTGGAACGGCCGGTTGCAATGACGAAATCCTCCGGCAGCTCCTGCTGCAACATCAGCCACATGGCTTCGACATAGTCCTTGGCATGTCCCCAGTCGCGCTTGGCATCCAGATTACCGATATAAAGCTGTGTCTGAAGTCCCAATGCGATCCGGGCCACCGCCCGGGTGACTTTTCGGGAAACGAATGTCTCTCCGCGCAAAGGCGATTCGTGGTTGAAGAGGATGCCGTTCACCGCGAACATGCCGTAGGCCTCCCGGTAATTGACGGTTATCCAGTAGGCGTAAAGTTTGGCAGCCGCATATGGCGAACGCGGGTAGAAGGGTGTCCGCTCGTCCTGCGGTACCTGCTGCACCAGTCCGTAAAGTTCAGAGGAGGAAGCTTGATAGATCTTGGTTTTCCCGGAAAGGCCCAACAGACGGACGGCTTCGAGTATCCGCAGCACGCCGATACCGTCCGCGTTGGCTGTATATTCCGGAACTTCAAAACTTACCTTGACGTGAGACATCGCACCCAGGTTGTAGATTTCGTCCGGCTGCGTCTCCTGGATCACCCGTATCAGATTGGTGCTGTCGGTCAGATCTCCGTAGTGAAGCTTGAAACGTATATTGGATTCATGCGGATCGCTGTACAAATGATCGATCCGTTCCGTGTTGAACAGAGAACTTCTGCGTTTCAGTCCGTGTACGAAGTATCCTTTCGATAGCAGGAGCTCCGCCAGATAGGCGCCGTCCTGTCCGGTGATGCCGGTGATAAGTGCTGTTTTCATGAAGAAACCGGGAC
>JBJOMA010000074.1:0-10229 GCA_046052625.1 Bacteroidota bacterium | reverse complement strand
CGGCGACGGTAGCCACATCGCTGACGTAAACCGGGAATTCGGCCCGCAATGCCTCAATATCCTCGCGGGTATTCTCCTCCTTGTTGCCGATGATGAGGTCCGGATCCAGCATCCGGATCCTGTCGATCTCCACCTGCTTGGTGCCGCCGATCCTTGTCTTGCTTCTGAACCATTCCTCCGGATGAACGCAGAATTTCGTGATGCCGACGACCGTCGTGTCGAGGCCCAGATGGAAAAGCAATTCGGTCTGGGAGGGAACCAGTGAAACGATACGCCTTGGCGTATGGTTAAGTGTTAAAGGATCACCGGTCTGGTCCGTGTCCGGTAACATTGAAGACATTTATGTCCTAGTTATGATTTAAATAGGGCTGCCTGCCATCGCCAATCAATTAACCCCTACTTGGACAGGTATCCAACCGCAAAAAAACTAACCACCAACCACTAATTACTCCATATACCCCATTTTCCGCATCCAGTCGTCATTGAAGATCTTTGCCAGATAGCGGGAGCCATGGTCGTGGAAGATGATGACGACTACGTCAGTAGGTTTCAGGCGGTCTTTCAATTGCAACACACCGGCCACGGCCGATCCTGCGGAGTTGCCTACCCAGATGCCTTCTTTCTGCACGATGGCCCGTGTCATGACGGCACCGTCCTTGTCACTGACTTTCTCGAAATGGTCGATCAGTTCGAACCGGTAGTTGCCCGGGATGAAGTCCTCGCCGATACCCTCGGTTACATACGGATGGATCTCGTTCTTATCGAGTTCGCCGGTCTCGTGCATCTTCTTTAGCACAGAGCCGTACGTGTCGATGCCCCAGATCTGTATGGCGGGATTCTTCTCTTTGAGGAATCGTCCGGTACCGCAGATGGTTCCTCCGGTGCCGGACCCGACTACCAGGTGAGTGATCTTACCGTCTGTCTGATCCCAGATTTCCGGTCCGGTCTGCTCGTAATGTGCCTGTGAATTCGAAAGGTTGTCGTATTGGTTGGGGTAGAAGGAATTCGGAATTTCACGATTCAGGCGTGCCGCTACGGAATAATAGGAGCGGGGATCTTCGGGTTCTACATTGGTCGGGCAGACAATCACCTCGGCGCCGAATGCTTTCAAGGCGTCTACCTTCTCCTTGGATTGCTTGTCGGTGGTAGTGAAAATGCATTTGTAGCCTTTGACGATACCTGCGATGGCAAGTCCCATACCGGTATTACCGGAGGTGCCTTCGATGATGGTGCCGCCCGGCTTCAGGATGCCCGCCTTTTCGGCATCTTCAATCATTTTCAAGGCCATCCGGTCCTTGATCGAGTTGCCCGGATTGAAGGTTTCCACCTTCGCATAGCCAGGGGCAGGAATGCCTTCTACGACCTTGTTTAGCCGCACTACCGGGGTGTGGCCGATAGCCTCAAGGATGTTGTCACAGGTCTTTTTGTCAGGATTCTTTGCCATTTTATATTAATTTGATAGCCAATATCTTATGTTAATTTAAGCGAAGTGAATTATATGTGCTTGTTCCATGCAAAGGTACGGAATAATCCATGGAACTTCAGGAGTAACGGAGGGCGTTTACCGGACGGATTCGACCGATCAGAAGGGTAGGCAGGATCAGCATGGCGGTGCAGGCAATCATGGTGAAAGCATTGATCGCAAGCAGCGAAGATAGCTCGATGCGTATGGGGACATGGTCGATGTAATAGGATGCCTGGTCCAACGGCATAAATTCGAAGTGCTGCTGCGCCGATGCCAGCGCGATCCCGATTGCATTGCCGATGAGTAGGCCCCTGAACACGATCCGCACGGCCACCTGCAAGAAAATCTGTCGGATCAGGCCGTCGGTGCTCCCTATCGCCTTGAGTGTACCGATCATCGGAATACGTTCAAGCTGTATGACCAGCAATGCGGAGATCATGTTGATTCCGCAAACGATGATCATGAGCGCGATGATGATCATCGCGTTTATATCCTGCAACTCCAGCCAGTCGAACAATTGAGGGTATAATTCCCGGATCGAGCGTGCATTAAGGTCAGAACCGATATTTGCGTATACCTTTTCGGTCAACTCCTCCAGTCGGTTGAAATCGTATACATACAGTTCGGTGCCCCCGACCTCGCCAGGCCCCCAATCATTCAGTTTTCGGATCTGACCGATATCGCAAAAGAGATACAGTTTGTCGAACTCTTCGAAACCGGTGGAGTATATGCCACAGACGTGGAATTTACGGACTCGTGGCGGCTGCTGAATGAAGTACATGACAATGGAGTCTCCCGCATGCAGATCCAGTTTCCGCGCAACGGATTCAGAAAGCAGGATCTCTCCATAGGAAGAATTTTGAGAGTAGTCCGGTAGTCGCCCTTCCCTCAGACAGCCGGAGAAAAAAGTCCAGTCGTAATTCGCTGCTACACCTTTTGCAACCACTCCTTGGAGTGAGGTGCCTTTTTTAAGTATTCCAGCCTTTGTGGCGAAATGCTGCAGGTGACGTATGCCCTCCGTTTCACGAATGGCCTTGTCGGCTGCGGGATCCGGAAGGTAAGGAGTGGTTTCATAGCTGAAGTTTCGGTCGAACCGGCTGATCTGCACATGCGCACTGAAGCCTGTCAGTTTTTCGCGGATCTCCTGTTTGAAACCGCCGACGATGGCGACCGCCAGCACCATGACTGCACTGCCAAGTACGACACCCAGCGTGGCGATCCGGATGACCGGTCGGGAAATACGCTGTGTCCGTTGCGTTGAAAAAACAACGCGGCGGGCGATGAAACGGGATGCTCCCACTGGGTTACTTTCGTTACTTTGGCGCTACGGCAATAAAGATACGTTTTATCCTCTCGCGGCATGAACACCTTCCTCCGCACGCTGCATCTGCTTCCGGTCGTAGCATCGGTATTTTTCCTTGCGGAATGTTCCTCCCGCAATCCGACCCGACCTGTTTCAGATGCGGATACCACGCTTCTTTGCGGTGCTGAAAGACTCGAGTCCTATCTTCCATTGATACAGGGGAAGGAGGTGGCCGTCGTGGCAAATCCAACGTCGAGAATCGGTGACCAGCATCTGGTGGATCGCCTGTTACAAGAAGGTGTCGCTATCCGTACTGTCTTCGCCCCCGAGCATGGATTCCGCGGCGAGTCCGGTGCAGGTGAGGCTATTCGTGACGGAAAAGATCCTGCGACCGGTGTCCGTGTGATTTCTCTCTACGGTAGCAAACACCGTCCCGCACCCGAAGACCTTGCCGGAATCGGGGTGGTGGTTTTCGATATTCAGGATGTCGGCGTACGCTTCTATACCTACATCGCCACCCTCCAGTATGTCATGGAGGCCTGTGCTGACCTTTCCATACCGGTCATCGTACTGGACCGTCCCAATCCGAACGGCCATTACATCGACGGACCTGTCTTGGATACTGCGCTGCGTTCATTTGTAGGTCGAACCCCGATTCCCGTCGTGCATGGTTGTACCGTGGGCGAATACGCACGCATGCTGGTAGGTGAGGGGTGGCTGCAATGCGCTAGTACTTGCTCGTTGACCGTCGTGCCGGTGAAGAATTATACGCACTCCACACGCTATGAACTCCCGGTAAGACCCTCTCCCAATCTCCCAAACATGAATGCGATCCGGCTTTATCCCAGCTTATGCTTCTTCGAGGGGACTCGGGTGAGCTTGGGGCGCGGTACGCCTTTCCCGTTCGAAGTTTGGGGCTATCCTGATTTTCCGGACACCGGCTTCAAGTTCACGCCGGTCTCCTTGCCCGGGGTTGCCAAACATCCGCCGTATGAAGATACACTCTGCTTTGGAAGGGACTTGCGTAAACGAATGACGACCACGCTTCCCGAGAAACTTGATCTTTCATTCCTGGCCGAGGCTTATAAATCCTATCCGGAGAAGGACCGGTTCTTCGTCCCGTTCTTCGACAGGCTGGCCGGAACAAAGCGCTTGAGAGAGCAGTTGTCTGCGGGAACGGACCCCGAAAATATCAGAGAGTCCTGGCAAAAGGATCTTTCGGACTACAAGGAGAGGCGGAAGCGATACTTGTTGTATCCGGATTTCGAATAAGCTTTATCGCGCGGTATGAAGCATGGCTGCTTTTACCGTGCGCCCGGGGTACACCTTCAGGGCTTCATCCAGGCATATAAGCGCTTTCTTCAGATCGTCCAGGTTAAGGACATATGCGATCCGGACCTCATCCGTGCCGTTCGAGGGGTCGGAATAGAATCCGGTGGCAGGGGCCAGCATCACAGTCTGGTTTTCGTATGAGAATTTCTCCAGTAGCCACTGGCAAAACCGGTCTGAATTATCAATGGGCAGACGTGCGATACAGTAAAAGGCGCCGCTCGGTTTAGGGCAGAATACACCTTCCATCTTGTTCAGGCTTTCGACGACATAATTACGACGTGCCACATATTCCGATTTTACTTTTTCGAAGTAACTGTCCGGAGTGTCGATGGCGGCCTCCGCTGCGACTTGTCCGAAGGTAGGGGGGCTTAGGCGTGCCTGGGCGAATTTAAGTGCTGTCGCCATCAGCTCTTTGTTTCGGGTGATTAGCGCACCGATCCTCGCTCCGCACGCGCTGTACCGCTTGGAGACTGAATCCAGCATCACGACATGCTGTTCGATGCCTTTGAGGTTCATGACGGAGAAATACGAATTGTCGTCGTAGCAGAACTCCCTGTAGACTTCATCGGAGAAAAGCCACAAGTCGTGCTTAAGCACCAGTTCTTTCAGCGATTGAAGCTCTTTTTCGGAATACAGATAACCGGTGGGATTGTTAGGATTGCAAATAAGGACCGCTTTGGTCCGGGGAGTGATAAGCTTCTCGAACGCTTCAATCGGAGGCAATGCAAATCCGTCGTCGATGCTTGAACGGATGGGTACGACCTTCACGCCTGCTTGCATGGAAAAGCCGTTGTAGTTGGCATAGAACGGTTCGGGGATGATAACCTCGTCCCCCTCGTTCAACGCACTCATCATGGCGATTTCGATTGCTTCTGATCCGCCGGTGGTCACCATGATTTCGGTGTAGTCCAACTCGATTCCATACCGCTCGTAATAGGTGGTCAGTTTCCTGCGGTAGCTTTCCATCCCTGCTGAATGGCTGTACTCCACGACCTTTAACGGGAATTCATGGATAGCCTTCAGCATGGTTTCCGGCGTTTCGATATCCGGTTGCCCGATATTCAGGTGGTAGATCTTTTTACCCTCCTTTTTAGCTTTTTCGGCGAATGGGACCAGTTTTCGGATAGGAGAGGGAGGCATATGCTGCCCTTTTTCGGAAATATGCGGCATGGCGAAGCGGATGGATAAAAAAGAAGCCCTTCGTGTGAAGGGCTTCAAATTTAAGCAATTCTGAGGAGATTATTTCTTCTCGGCGGGAGCGGTGTTCTCGGCCGGAGGTGCCTCTACGTTACCCTTGAGGTGCAGGACTTTCTGTCCGGACTTGGAGTTCGAGGAAATGGTGACGGTCTTGTCCTGCATTCCCATTTTTCCGGTGGAGTTGAACTCGACGTGGATAGTGCCTTTGCCGCCTTTCGTAATCGGCTCTTTCGGCCACTGGGGAACGGTGCAACCGCAGGAACCCTGAGCAGAGGAGATGATCAACGGCTCTTTACCGGTGTTCTCGAAGGAGAAGTCATAAGTCACTTTGTCGCCCTGTTTGATCGTGCCGAAATTGTATTCTTCGACCGTGAATTTGATCTCAGGAGCGTTCTTGTTCTCCTGCTGAAGCACAGGAGCAGAGGAAGGGGTTTGAGCATTGACGAAGGCCACAGAGAGGCACAACGAAGCGGCAAGCAGTACTTTTTTCATGATAGGGATTGTTTGAAGGTGTTGTTATATATTATTTGTCTTGAGATCATTTGATGTTTTCAAGCGGCATGCCGCCGGTCTTCTTGAACGGAGTGGCCTGGTCGGCAGGCTGCTCTTCCACTGCTTCCACCACGCCCTTGATGGTGAGGGTCTTGGTATCGTTCTTCGCATTGGAGTTGATGGTCACGGTTTTCGTGAATGCGCCGACTCGCTTGGTGTCGTAATGGACTTTGATGATGCCCGTCTGACCTTTCATGATCGGCTCCTTGGGATAGGTGGGAACGGTACAGCCGCAACTGCCTTTTGCGTTGGAAATGATCAAAGGCTCCTTTCCGGTGTTCTTGAATTTGAATTCGCAGTTGCCGTCAGCGCCCTGCTTGATTGTTCCATAGTCGTGGACATCGGTTTCGAACGTCATCTCCGGAGCATTCGGATTGTCCTCTTTTGCAGGAGCCGGAGCATCCTGTGCGGAAGCTGTCATCACGGTAGGAAGTGTGACGAGCAGTATCAGTGCGAAGTTTCTGAGTAAGTGCTTTACGGTGTTCATCGTATTATTTATTAATTTAATTTTCTGTTAGGGCGTTATGTACGCACTCCCTTGCAAATTGTTTGCCAAAGTTACCCGTCAGGGTATGAAGGGAGTATGAATTCCCCAAAATGCCTGTAAATGGGCTTAAAATCAAGCCTTAATAGAGTCGCTCAGAAAAAAGAAAGCCGCCCTTTCGGACGGCCTTCTTTATGGAAAACCGGCAAAGTCGTATCACTTGACTGACAATACGGCGAATGGGACTATCATTTCTTCCAATGAAATGCCGCCGTGCTGAAGTGTGTTTCGGTAGTAGGAGACGTAATGGTTGTAATTGTTGGGGTAGGCGAAGAAGTCGTCCTTTCTGGCGAATACAAAAGCCTGGGAAAGATGCTGTCGGGGCAGACCGGCATCCGCCGGGTTGCGGACTTCGAACACCTGCTTGCGGTCGTAATTCATATTCCGACCTTGCTTGTATCGCAGGTTGGTGTTAACCGTCCGGTCGCCAACGATCTTGACGGGTTCTTTCACGCGGATCGTGCCGTGGTCCGTCGTGATGATTAGTTTGACCTTCTTCTCGGAAAGGCGCTTGATCATCTCGAAGAGGGGGGAGTGTTCGAACCAGGAAAGGGTGAGCGAACGGTAAGCCGCCTCATCGTCTGCCAGCTCTCGGATCATCTCCATCTCCGTTCGGGCATGTGAAAGCATATCCACGAAATTGTAAACGATCACGTTGAACTTGTTCTGCATGAGTTGATGCAGATCGTCCGTGAGTCTCTTGCCGTCGTTCAGATTCGTGATCTTCGTGTAGGAGGTTTTGTATTCCTTACGGTTTCGCTTCAACATGTCGTTCAGGAATTCCTCCTCGTGAAGGTTCTTTCCGCCTTCATCTTCATCGTTGAGCCAGAGCTTCGGGAATCTGGCTTCTATTTCTACAGGCATCAGTCCGGCGAAAATCGCATTACGGGCGTATTGGGTCGCGGTAGGCAGGATCGCGCAATACAGGTCGTCTTCGATTGTCCGGAAATAGTTGTTCAAGACCGGTTGCAACACCCTCCACTGGTCATAACGAAGGTTGTCGATCAGGAAAAGGAAGACCGGCTCGGATGAGTTGTCTACCACCGGTAAGACCTTGCGCTTCATCAGGGTGTGTGACAGCACCGGCACCTCTTTCTCCGGCGCTTTGAGCCATTTGAGATAATTGTTCTCCACAAAACGGGAGAAGAGGGTGTTCGCCTCGTTCTTCTGGGAGGTCAGGATCTCATACATGCTATCGTCAGCGCTCTTCTGAAGCTCGAGCTCCCAGAATACCAACCGACGGTAGACGTCCGTCCATTCCTGCCAGCTCAGGCGATCGCTCAGGGTCATACCGATGTTGCGGAACTCCTGTTGATAAGCGGAGGCGGTCTTCTCGCTGACAATCCTCCGGTTTTCCAAGATTTTCTTCAACGATAGCAGGATCTGGTTGGGATTGACCGGCTTGATCAGATAGTCGGCGATTTTGCTGCCGATGGCTTCTTCCATGATCCGCTCTTCCTCGCTTTTGGTGATCATGATCACCGGCGTGTCGGGGCGGATGTTCTTCATCCGCGTGAGCGTCTCCAGTCCGGAAAGTCCGGGCATGTTCTCGTCCAGGAAAACAATGTCGAAGGGTCTTTTCGCCGCGAGGTCGAGCGCGTCTTCGCCGTTGCTGACGGTAACGACCTCGTACCCTTTCTCCTGTAAAAATAGCTGGTGGGGACGAAGCAGGTCGACTTCATCGTCGGCCCATAGGATAGAGATCTTGTCCATAAGGAGCGTGGTCGTTGTCCCGGTTTTTCGGGCTCCTGCAAAGGTAGGAATAGCAGCGGTCAACATACGTTTTATTTATGCTAATAACGGGTTGCGTGCTATGGTTATTGTGCCTTATCGAATTCGCTTAAAGTTTTCTAAAGAAGGCGGGGAAAGACGATATTTGCCATACTTATTCATGGATACTACCTCCAATAATCTGAAAATCATCAACGACCCGATTTACGGGTTAATGAAGATTCCTTCCGAGACGATTTTCCGGCTGATTGAGCATCCTTACTTCCAACGCTTGCGCCGGATCAGGCAGCTTGGAATGACGCATCTGGTATATCCGGGCGCGCACCATACCCGCTTTCATCATGCACTCGGTGCGATGCACCTGATGCAACAGGCTGTGGAGGTGCTACGCTCCAAAGGCAATGCGATTTCCGAGGAGGAGCAGGAGGCCGTCACCATCGCCATCCTGCTGCACGACATCGGACACGGTCCTTTTTCCCATGCGTTGGAGAACAGCATCGTCAGCGGTATCCGTCATGAGGAACTATCTGCACTGTTCATGGACCGGCTGAACCGCGATTTCAACGGGCGACTCGATCTCGCATTGGAGATTTTCCGAGACCGCTACCCGAAACGCTTCCTGCACCAGTTGGTCTCCAGTCAGCTGGATATGGACCGACTGGATTATCTCAACAGGGATTCCTTCTTCACTGGTGTATCGGAGGGTGTCATCAGCTTCGATAGAATCATCAAAATGCTTGCGTTGCACCAGGACCGGTTGGTCATAGAGGAGAAGGGGATCTATTCCATCGAGAAGTTCATCGTAGCCCGACGACTGATGTACTGGCAGGTTTATCTGCACAAGACGGTCGTAAGTGCAGAGTGCCTTCTGACCGGCATTCTACGGCGTGCCAAAGAGATCGCACGGTTGGACGGTTCGCTTTTTGCAACACCTTCACTGCGTGTTTTCCTTCTGGACGACTATACACATGCCGATTTTGAAAAGCGCCCGGAGTTATTGGAAGCTTTCGCGTTGCTGGACGACAGCGATATTGCCACCTCCATCAAGATCTGGTCGACTCATTCGGATCCGGTGCTGTCGGACCTCTGTAGTCGCATGATGAACCGTCGCCTGTTCAAGATCCGTCTTCAAAAGGAACCCTTCGATCGAGAGGAGACAGATAATTTGCGGCGGGAAATCTCCAAGAAATTCGACCTTGATGAACGAACGATTTCCTATTACTTCCTGGAGGGTACCATTGTTAACAATGCCTATTCCGTCAACCGGGATTCCATTCTCGTGCTCATGAAGAGCGGGGAAGTCCTCGACATTGCGGATGCGACGGATACCTTGAATATCAAGGCACTGAGTGAACCTGTGGCGAAGCACTATTGCTGTTTTCCCTCCCTGAAGGCCTGAAAGGGTCATTTTTTCGTCAAGAATCTATTGTTTTTCAAACAATTAGGTCAAATCCCGCGTTTTTCGTAAATTAGGCTTGATTTTTAATGACTATGGAGTTTTCTGCAAAACAGATCAGTGAGCTGCTGTCGGGCAAGGTGGAAGGAAACCCTTCCGTAACCGTCAACCGATTGAGCAAGATCGAAGAAGGAGAGCCGGGTTCACTGACCTTTCTGGCCAATCCGAAATACACGCCTTACATCTATTCCACAAAGGCATCTGTGGTGATAGTAGATCAGGATTTTCAACCTGAAAAAGAACTTGCCACCACCTTGGTTCGTGTCGAGAGTGCATACCAGTCGTTCGCGAAGTTGTTGGAAGTATACAATCAGATCCGCAACGACAAAAAAGGGATCGAGCAGCCGTCCTTCATCTCACCCGGCGCTGTCTTAGGAAAAGACTGCTATGTGGGGGCTTTCGCCTATATCGGAGCCAATTGTCGGATCGGGGATAATGTCAAGATTTATCCGCATGTATACATCGGAGAGAATGTTTCAGTCGGGGATGGCAGCACGCTTTTTCCGGGAGCGAAGGTCTATTCTGATTGCGTGTTGGGTAAGAAAGTAACGCTGCATGCCGGCGTCATCATCGGTGCAGACGGATTCGGTTTCGCTCCGAACAGTGCTAACAGCTATGATAAAGTGGCACAGATTGGAAATGTCATCAT
>JBJOMA010000073.1:0-12657 GCA_046052625.1 Bacteroidota bacterium | reverse complement strand
TGCCAGGTGGTGGCTCGGGCGAGGTATTTCTGGTCCACCAGTGAACGTATGGATTCTCCAATGATGAGTTCATCGTACGTATCCCGCATACGGATGTTGATGTTGGAGCTGAGCGGCGTAGCTGTGACACCCAACAACACTCCCTTTTCATAGAACTTGAGCAGCTTGCCGAAGGAGTTGTGATGCGCCTCGTCGATGATGAGCAGACCGATGTTGTCCAGATCAAGGATCTTGTCGCGCAATCGGTTATTGAGCGTTTCCACCATCGCCACGAAGCACATGTATTCGTTAGGCACCGGGAGTTCCTTGACGGAGCTGTTGATCACCATATTGGAGATTCCGAACTCCTCGAGCATGGCAGAGGTCTGTCCGCACAATTCGATACGGTGCGTGAGGATCAGCACCTTCTTGCCCGTCATCGATATGTAGCGTCGGGCGATTTCCGAGAAGATCACTGTCTTACCGCCGCCCGTGGGCAGCTGGTACAGGAGGTTGTAACGCGCCGGATGGTTCTCCAGTCGTTTGAAGATCTCATCAATCGCTTTCAGCTGATAATCATACAGCTGTTTTCCCGTCTTGGCGACGGAAGCGGCTTCGGATGTGATTTCTTCTGTTTTGGACATTCAGGCAAAGATACGCAACAGGACAGCGATTCCCGCCACCCTTTGGCTGAAATAGATGCGGATTTGCTTCGTATATCAATCCGGATACCGAAATTTTTTAATTCTGTAAGAAAAGCGAGATTATGGATGCAGGAGAGAAGGTGAAGGTCGAATTGAGGGGGGGGCGCTGTATTAATTTATATGATTTACGACTCAGCGAACCACCGATACTCTGCCATAATAGACATAGGTGCGGTCTCGCATATCACACAATTCAGCTCGCCACACATAAACATCCATCTGAGCCGGATCTTCGGACTTTTCATACGCGATAGGTCCGTTGCGGATTACATGACCATCCCATGCTTCATTGAAATCTGTTGACTCCCAGATAAGACGTCCCCACCTTTCATAGATTTCGAAATGATAGCACTTGATTCCTATGCCATAAGCATGGAAAAAATCATTGATTCCGTCTCCGTCAGGAGTAAATGAATTCGGAACAAAGAACGTGAACTCCGGCTGTACTTCAATGGTGAAAGTAGCGGTGTCGATACACCCAGACGAATTAGTGACAATAAGTGTAGCCTGATAAGTACCAGGGGGGTCTGTGGGATAAGTATGCTGCGGTGATGGCTGATTACTGGTAGATCCATCTCCAAAAAACCAAATCCAAGAAACCGCATCCGTGGTAGATTGATCGTTAAAATGGACCTCGGGAGATAATTGACTTGGATTTGGTGGCGTTACACTGAATCCGGCTATCGGGGATGGAACTACTCGTACATAAATTTGTCCGGACTGACGGCAGATGATGGTGTTGATGCCGTATAGATTCCGCTCTGGCCAGGTAGAATATCCGGAAGGAGGATGCTGTTAGAACTTGTTGTGGTTCCTCCCGGCAACATCCAATCGTATCCCGAGCTTGACCCGCTAGCTTGTAGATGTAAGGTCTGCCCTTCACAAAGCAGAGTGTCTCCGTAAATCTGCAGATTCGGACCTGAGTCGACCAGGAGGATTACAACATATCCATCGCATCCTTTCTGTCCATTCACATAATAAGGAGCTGCACGAAATCCTCCGTAAGCACGTTGACTAAGAAAATCACTATCTGCTGCATTTCCAGGCATTGAATCCATTCCTGCAATGATGATGCCGCCGGGTGCATAACTGAGGCCACCGCCACCACCGCCTGCACCACAGTCAAAAGGAGAACAGGTAGTATCATCAATCGGTGGGCCACATCCGCCGCCTGAACCTCCACTTATGTAACCGCCGCCGCCGCCGCCACCGCCGCCGCCATCCTTTTGATGACTATTTCCGGGAGCGCCTATTGCAATCCCGATATTCCCTCCGGCAATACCCGCGGCGCCCAGAGTTGATGCATTTCCGTTTCTATCGCCGGCGCCGCCATTTGCTCCGATACTGGAGCAGCCGGCGCCACCGCCACCACCCCCGCCCGCAGCAACCAAAATCACAGAGCCGTTCAGGGATACTGAGGTAGCTCCGCCGCCGCCGCCACCCGTTCCGGAACAATATAAAGGACCAGCCTTCCCTCCGTTTCCTCCGTTGGCAAAACCTATGCCGCCCGCACCACCATCAGCTGTATCTGTACATCCGTACCCCTTTGCCCCTCCAAGACCAATCCGAATATCAATAACTTGTCCCGGCGTCACACATTTTCTAATGGTGGCAAAACTGCCACCGCCACCTGATCCGCCTGCCCTATCGGGATCGGGATGATAAGATGGATCGTCTTTACCACCGCCACCGCCACCGCCACCCCATGCCTTTATCTGCACTGAATAGACACCGGGCGGTACTACATAAGATGTATCTCTCAAGAAGCCAACACTTAAGGGCTGTGCAATGGCCGGATGTAAAAAAGCTGACAGCTCAGTTAAAATAGAAATGAAAAAAACCGAAGGTTTTAATAATGACTTAACCATGTTGAAAGAATGAAAAATGTTAAACCCGAAGATTTGATTGAAATCTTCGGGTTTGAAAGTACTGAAAATATCAATCGGCCCTTGACTACAAGAAAGCAAGTAATAACAACAGCACTGCGACTCCGGAGCCCAGACTGATCGCAATCGCCCGGCCCGGTCTGCCCTTACGCGGTTCTTCCTTAGTGTATACATCCGCTTTCTGCAACGCACCGGCCTTGAAAAGGTCCACTTCTTCTGTCTTTATCGAGTGGAAGTTCGTATACGTAGCAGGGAAGCCGGATACGTTCACCGTCACTCTTCTTCCCACAGTGGAGATGTCGAAGGTCGGCTCCACTAATACGTCCGATTTCGATTTCTGCAACGCATCCAGCATGGCGAGCTGCTTGAGGTTCTCAAGACCTTTTGACTTGCGGCCGGAAACCGTTCCCTGGACACGCGTTTCATTCACGGACAGTTCTGCGACCACCGGTTTTTGCAAGACCCCGGGGCCGTAAATATCCATGCTACGGACCGTGCTCGTATGGAATCTAGAACAAGAACTGAGTGAGACGAGAGCGAAAAAAAGCAGCGCGGTTCTTTTCATGACGAGCGATTGATGCATCAGACGAGCTGGATGTCGAATTGTACCAGGTCGACGAATTCCTGTACGCGTTGTTCGATTTCCGTTTGGGTAAGATCGATCACACGCTCGAGTCCGAATTTCTCCACGCAGAAAGAAGCCATGGCAGATCCATAGATGATGCCGCGTTTCATGTTCTCGAAGGAGACATCGCGGGTAGCGGCCAGATAACCGATGAATCCGCCGGCGAAGGTGTCGCCCGCTCCGGTTGGATCGAAAACTTCTTCCAGCGGCAATGCGGGCGCAAAGAATATCTGGTTCTCGTGGAACAGCAGTGCGCCGTGTTCACCCTTCTTGATGATAAGGTAACGGGGACCCATCGCCATGATCTTCTGGGCCGCTTTTACAAGTGAATATTCACCGGAAAGCTGGCGCGCTTCGGAATCATTCACCGTGAGCACGTCGACCAATTGAATGGTCTTCATGAGTTCGTCCCACTGGGTCTCCATCCAGAAATTCATCGTATCCATGACAATGAGTTTAGGGCGACGGTGCATCCGCTCGATGACCTGCCGCTGCAGCTGGGGCATGAGGTTGGAGAGCATCAGGAAATCGCAGTCCTGATAGGACGGCGGGATGACCGGATCGAACTCAAGCAGTACGTTGAGTTGCGTGTCCAGTGTATCTCGGGTGTTCATGTCTTCGTGGTAACGACCGGCCCAGAAGAAGGTCTTCTTTCCGGCGAGTACCTGAAGTCCTTCGGTGGACATGCCGAGTTGTCCGAAGCGCTGTATCATCTCCATGGGAAAATCGTCGCCGACGACCGACACCAGTTTGATGTTCTTGGTGAAATAGGAGGCGGAAGTACCGGAATAGGTAGCGGCGCCGCCGATGATCTTATCGGTTTTACCGAACGGGGTCTCGATGGCGTCAAAAGCGACGGTTCCGACAACGACTAAGCTCATAATTTTCAGGATTTTGCGCGAAGGTATTGGAATTTCTCCAATTTTTAATGCTTTGAATAAGGGGGGAGTATCTAAAAAAGAATGGGCGGAACGAAAAGACGTTCCGCCCACGTGGGCTCCCCCTCCTGGGCTCGAACCAGGGACCCTCTGATTAACAGTCAGATGCTCTAACCAGCTGAGCTAAGGAGGAATGTTCCTTCTATCCGGCTTCTCCGGGGAGAAGACCCATTCCAATTCCTTACTTCAAGCCATCCGACAAAGCGTTAGCGAAGTCGAACTAAAGCACACCGAAAAAGAGGTGATTTAGGGGCGACAAAAGTACGTAATTTTTTAAAAAACACAATATTTATTTCAAAAGGACTGATTTTCAGCTTTATACAAAGTTGCCGGTCGGCCTCCGAATCGGTGTTGGCCGCATCCGATTCTCTCTAAAATCATCGTTTGACGCCGCTCATCATCCCTCCTGACGAACGTCAATGCTACCGGAAAAACTTCTCGGTATCTTAGTCGGATTCGCAGTTCGACATGGTTAATGATTACTGCTATTCGAACATTGCAGGATTCAGGATGCCGAAAAACCAAAGGGGAATTACAATGAACTTATCCGAACGTAGTCGATCCTTGATGCCTTGTATGATTACCTCACGCAAAAACATTTTTCTTCCTTTGATTCTGGTTTGCGCCAGCTTCTTGTTTTTTCAATCGGTTTCTGCAAAGATGGAAACGGATACGCTTGCCGGAAACCATAATCGTATACTGGTGTTGATGCCCAACCTCCGTGTTGAAACAAGTGGGCAGCGGAATCCTGTTTTGGAACTTGTAGAAGGTGAACTGACAGCTGAATCAGATGATGACTTTTACGAATTATTAGTAAGTGTAGCCGGAGACTCGAAGGTTATTAAAACAGAGGAACGAAACAAGAAATTATACAAGAAGGGCAGAGGGAATGATATTGCTTTTGAAAACGCCTGTGATGAAACGGAAGCGGATCTGGTCTTTCATGCCCGCTATCTTTTCAAGAACATGCCCACCCTTTACGACAGTGATGAAAAACTGAAGTCGATGCTGAGCGAACTGTCTGCTGAATTTTTACTGTATGATTGTACCGGGAGTACCATTGTATGGAAAGACAATCATTCCGTTTTCGTTCCTGCGGCAACTGCATCCTACAATGAGCTGATGAAAAAAATGTATTTGTATATCACAAGAAGATTGCCTGAAATTAGGTGACTGTCTTCCTGCAGGCTTTGTTGTGCTGCATTTATTACCCCCGAAATATTCAATAGAACATTTATCAGACCATGTCCGGCATCCGCTGAGCCATTCCGAAGACCGCTGCCATTAGCTGCATCCGCTTTGATTCAATATCGATCCGAAACGTCTATTTCTTCACCCTTACCTTGTTCTTATTTTTAAGTGCTGCAATATCTTCGTTCAAGACCGCAGCCTGACGAATGATCGGTAACAGATCGTTTTCTGTCGGAAGATCTTTTACGGAAGTAATCCTTCCAAGATGGCCCATCGCATCCCCACCCTTGCTAGCCGGTTTTTTCAAAATGCCTTTCGGGTCGTCCAGTCCGTCCCCTCTCCTGAAGCCGAATGCAGTATGTTGCTTGAAGGCTGCCATGAAACATAGTGTCCCATGATATTCGAAAAAGGGCATGCCCCACTTGATGGTCTCCTCAACTCCCGGACAGCCTTTGTGCACGATACGGCGCAATCTTTTGAGGAGGGGGTTTGCAAAAGAAGCTGCATCTCTGATGTAGGCATCTATACGCGCATCTTTTTTACCCATTGCCAGTCCTTTTCTTGACTTCTGTCAAGGTACGCGCCTTTCATCAAAAACAGAACATCGCTGTCATCAATTAATACACCATTCTGCCGACTTTTTTCAATCCTCGTTACGCCTGATGACCGATGGTGTCTCAAACCAATCTGCCTCGGTATTCATCTTATTAAGTATCCGCGACATGAGTTCGGCGTGCAGCTTCGCCCGCTTCAAATCTTCTTCGATATCTCTGGCCAACTCCGCTTTTTTTACCGGATCGGTTGTTTCCAACAACTCCTTCAATAGATCCTCTGCTATTCCTGTGAAACCGATAATCAGGTTCGCAGGTTCCGTCAACTCATGCGATACAAGTTTGGTCATCTGACTGAGCGCATGGAATTTCTCCCGGCTCCGCTCAGCTTCCCGGTCCTTGTTTCTTTCTACTTCCTCCTGCAACTGAACAAGACGGGTTACATTTCGGGCCGTCGCATAGATCGTTCGGTTGTCGCCACCGGGTAGCGCATTCCAACTCAATGTGACATATCCTCCGTCTTTGCAACGGTATCGGTTGTGAAAAAATGTCACTTTTTCATTCTGTTCCTTCAGCTGTCTCATGGCTGATTCGGTTGCAGCTTTGTCTTCCGGATGAACAAACTCCATAAAAGGCCTGGAAAGCAACTCCTCCTCGGTGTAGCCTAATTCCGTCGTAAAAGACCGGCTGACGCGCCGGAAATACCCGGACATATCCGCCTCGCAAAGGAGATCCGGACACAAATAAAAGAAGTTATCGATTTCCGTGATCTTCGATTCCAGCCGCAAACGCTCCCGCTTGTGGCCGATGTATTCCATGACGCTACGTGAAAGGGTCTTCAGCAATTCATGCTGAAGCTTGGAAAGCTGTTTAGGCTCACGGTCGATGACACAGATCGTTCCCAGCTTCTGTCCGCCGTCCGCAACAAGCGGTACTCCCGCATAAAAACGAATATGTGGTTCAAATTCCACCAGCGGATTCCTGCGGAAACGACGATCCGTCTTTGCATCCGGAACCTCGAAAATCCTGTTCTGAAGTATGGTATGATTGCAGAAAGCAATCGAGCGCTCCGTTCCGCGTATGTCAAGTCCGTAAATCGCCTTGAAGATCTGACGCTCCTCATCCAATATGGAAACGGCTGCTATCGGGACTTCGCAGATCCTTGCAGCAAAGGATACGATATTATCCAAATAGGGATCTTGGGTTTCATCTGTCAGCTCAGGATATTCCTTAAGCTTACTCAGCCTTTCAGACTCGAGTCTTTCTTTTTCCGTTTGAAGCAGTATTTTCATGTTGCTGGTTTTTAAAAGTCATAGTCGGTGCACTTTAACACACCCGATGCTAACGATTAAAATCGAACAACGAACTGACGCAAATCAGCGGGGGAACTGACGATTGACCGGAAATCGAAATATTGGAGGATTAAAGATCCTGCAGGGCGAATCAGCGAAAAAGGAAACGCTTACTCCTTTATCAGCCTATACGTACCGATTCCGCTTTTACCCCGGACCTCTAAAAAATATATTCCGGAAGGAATATCGGAAATGGAAAACACAGGTCGGGAGAAGGTCATTACCTGCCTGCCGAAAGCATTCAACATCCGTATGCTTATCAGTTCGTCCTGGCTGATATTGATCTCCACTCTGTCCGTGGCCGGATTCGGATAAACGATGGGGAGCGTACTGTCCGATGTGTATTCACTGAGGCCGACAGGATTGTTAAGTATCGTATTCAAAAGCCGGAACGAAACCTGGTACGCCTGCGCCGGAAGCTGATTGATCAATACACAAACCACGATGCCGGTAACGGGATCATACATCATGGAAGAACTGTATCCTCCCCAGATCGAACCACCGTGCTGCCAGACCGTTCTGCCGCCCAGCGTGGCTTCACTGATTCCGATACCGTAATTACCGGAGCCGACGAATGTCGTCATCTCATTGAAAGAACCGGAACTGATCACCTGGCCGCCCATCAATGCCTGATACCAACTGGCCATTTCTCCGGAGGTGGAATACATAGCCCCGGCGGACCATGCAGCACTGTTAAGTGAGATCCGCGGAACAGAGTCGAAATCCAGACCGCCCTGCCACGGATGCGCTATCGGATAAGGGATACTGTCGTACACATAGAGAAAAGTGCTGTCTAACTGAAGAGGCGTAAGAATACTGTCCCGAAGCAAGGCTTGATAGCTGCGACCGGTCACGCTTTCAGCGATCATAGCGGATAGCAGATAGTTCGTGTTACAGTAGTCCCATCCGGTTCCGGGAGCGAAGTTCGGAGGACCGGCCCAAGTCATCAGTTCTGCTGCTGTAAAGATGCGGTAAGGGTCTGCAAGGATCGAATCGGAATATCCCGGTACCTTGGTGACATCGTCCAGTCCGCTCGTGTGATTCAGCAATTGACGGATCGTGATGTTCGAATCGATGTTGTTGAAGGGCGGAAGATATTCGTACAGGGAATCATCCAGCTGTATAAGACCGTTGTCGACAAGTTTCAACAACAGCACTCCCGTGAACAGTTTGGTATTGCTCGCTATGCCGAATTCCATGTCCGGATTGATCGGCGAGCCGGGATGTGAAATGCCGTTTACACCTTTCCACGTTCCTACACCCGGATAAATGACACACGCCGACATCCCCTTTATATTATTGGCGGTTCGGATGCTGTCCAAGGTGTTCTGAAGCTGCACCGCCAGAACGGGATCGAATGTCTGTGCGGAAACCAGCGTCTGAAAACAGAACAGGAAAAATAAATTATGGGTAAGTGTTCTCATTTGCCTGCTTGAGCCGATGTTTTTTTAAGATGACCGGGGCAATGAAAGGTTTAAACCGTCATGATCGGAATAATAAACATATCGCATGGGAATAGATGAATTAGTTAGATGGTGGTTCATCGGTAAATTCTTGCTTTTATATCCGATCCGCTTCACTAATTTCCGGAAATATTTTTAATTTAATGCCACGATATCAGCTTGCTTTTACAGGAGTGAAATTGACTTGTATTTAACCATGAATAAATCAAACAAAATCTTAGCAATGAAAAATACGACTTTGAAATCGATTCTTATCCTAACTGTCGCCGTATCATTGACCGGCTGCATGGCCACCACCCATACGGTAGGCGCTGGTGGAAAAGGAAACGGGAAACCCGGTCAGTATGATGTAAAGAAAAAACAATGGTATCTGCTGGGAGGGCTGATACCCTTGAACCAGGTGAATGCCAAGAAGCTGGCTGAGGGAACGGAAAACTACACCGTTCGTGTTACCTCTTCATTCGGTGACCTTCTGTTATCAGGAATCTGCAGCCCGTTGCTGCTGCTTCGACCACAAACCGTGCGTGTTTCCAAAGGAGATAAATAAACCCATTCTCTTCTGCGGAGATTTTCGTGCTTTTACATCCGGGATTTGTAAATACCTACGCGGTAATTGCAATACCGCACGATCTACCGCTAAGTCGAAAAAGGGTGTTAAATAAATGGTCAGTGACATGGCCTACTGCCAATTTTCATCTATTTTTACCGACAAATCCAACATTAAATGAAAATCAACCATTCCATTGCCCTTCTGGCTATCGCCGGAACGATCTTCATCGGATGCAGTAAGGACGATACCGATTCCGGAACCGCCGCCTCCAAAACACAATTGCTCACCTCCCACTCATGGAGATTATCCGCTTCTTATTTCAATGGCGTAGAGTTGCCGTTGGACGCCTGCGAACTGGATGATGCAGATTCCTACAGCACCAACGGTATCGTAACGCGCACCAAGGGAGCTCTTCTCTGCGACACTACGGATGTTACAGAAACAAGCACCTGGAGCTTCACCAACAATGAGGCGTCAATCGTTTTTGCAGCAGGCACGGCTGACGAATTCACAGCCAGCATCCTGCAACTTGATGCTAACAATCTGAAGTACCGCATTGCTACGACCGATTCCATCTTCGGAAACCTTACGATCGATTTCAATTTCGTAAAACAGTAAGTGCGTAATTGTTGACTCTAAAAGCCGCCCGACAGGCGGCTTTTTTTATTAATGAGCGGGAAACCAATCCGGTTCAATTCACTTTCCAGCGTTGCAGTTTAGAGATCTGACGTACCGCCAGCCAACGCAAGAACCCCGGCCAACGCATTTCGTTCTTAAGCACGCCGTCTACCAGTTGTTGCATGTCCTTCATGGTCATTTCCGGATGTTTGAAGGCTCCGTTTTCATAACAACTGCTGCAATATTTACGGCTTCGCGTCCCGTCTGCCTCGCTACCGCCACCCTGAGCGTCTTTTTTGAAGGGCATTCCGCACGACTGGCATTGCTTGTATGTTCTGTCCATGGCATACGTTTTTATTATTATCTAAGGTAACATATAACTGTACGATTGAACGGATAAAATGAAGCAGAAATATGCGTACATTGTAACTCGCAGGTTGCGTTTCATCCAACCGTATCCGACAATTTTGTAAACGCAATTTGACGTATAGTTCAAGTCGATACTTGTTTACCTGTTTTGTGAAAGCAATTCTTTTTCGTGCTGTAAGGTGCTTTTTTCTACCGCTCGTGCCGTTGTTATTCCTCACCGGTTGCGAAGGACAAAAGGTAGATTTTCCCCTCTGGTTGAAATCATTCTATACGCTGGAGCAGTCGCTTACGCCGTTGCACTGGGAGTCCAATGCGATGGGCATCAAACTGGACAGCGACGGTATCGTAACCGTCAATAAGAATTACAATCCGGTAACGATCAGCCAATACGCACTTGTCTGCTTCGACACGTACCGTTCGACCGGTAACAGGAAATACCTGGATGCATTCCTCAACCAGGCGGAATTCCTGTTGGACACTGCCAACATGGATCTCATCAACGACACCTGTATCGGATTTCCCTACCAGTTCCCGATTTTCGATCTGAAGCCGACGTGGTATTCGGGACTTGCCCAGGCGGAAGTATTGTCCGTATTCATCCGTTATCATATTGTGACAGGAGATACGACGATATATCCATTGATGCGTAAAATACGCAACCTTATGCTCCTCCCGGTCGAGTCCGGCGGACTGGCTAGTTGTACGAAAGAAGACGGCATTTGGATCGAAGAGTATCCCAATTCCAAGAAAAAGCCGCAGGTGCTGAACGGGTTCTTCATCATTCTCGTAAGTCTCTATGAGTATGCAAATCTTTTTCCGGATGATGCCGAAGTGAGAGTATTGCTGTTCGATGGAATTGAATCACTGAAATCGTCAGTCGGCGAATATGACTCAGGATCCTGGCTAAAATACGATCGCGGCGACAAGTCGTCCGTATCGAATTGGTATATGAAGGCGCAGATCCTTGAAATGGAACATCTCTATATACTGACCGGCGATCCGTTCTTCCGCAAGCAACATCTTCTTTGGTCCACCTATATCAAGAACACCCACACGATCGATTACCCGGGCTGCAAGATCAACACACGCGTCTTTTCTGTTCCTGCTGTGCGCAATTCGGATAAGTCTTATACAGTACCGGCATACTTAACCAACATCGATTCGACAATCGCCATCCGGAAGTTCCGGTCAAACATGGTTCCGGTGAAGCCGGATAGCCTTTCGAAAAAATTCCAGGATGTACGCAACAATCATTTCAATACGAAGAATGCTGCAAGACCTGATCTGCCATTGATCGACATCACATTCAAAAATGAGCTGGAGACAGACATGGTCTCTTTCGAATGCGAAGACAGTACGGCGCTCACACGTCGTTCACTGATCTTCAGCTATGAAACGGTTATCGATACGAATATGGAGAAACTGAAGCGGGCCAAAATACGGACACTGTCTTACCGTAGCGGCCGCTACTGGTTCTTGTTGGATCGACCTGTAAAGGCATCGCATATCAAATTACAGCTGCAAAGAGGAAAAAGGACTATCTCCCTCAGTAACCTCAACTTCCATAATAGTCATCCGTCATTGCCTTATGTTCATTTCATCACCGACACGAAAGAAGTTGTAGATGATTCTGTCTATTTCGCAATAACAGCGAAGCGTGTAGCTGAGTACGCCGTCTACTATAAGTTCTGCGACAAAAAAGAATCGATACATACCGTAAAATGGCGGGCTGACAAGTCGATACTGTCAGACGAATCCGTTCGGTCGGTCGCGAAGAAGGGAAAATACTGCCAATTCCTGGTCGTGCTAAAGCCTGATGACATGGATGCGACCGTGGATTTCAGACAACAGTGACGATTAGAAGCGACTTCACGTCAACGGATTTCGACAAAATACATTTCAAGTCGTCCTTTGTTTTTGACTTCGATAGCGCCTCTGGCCGAGCAATCGAAATCTGATCGTATCAGTTCATACGTGGCGGCAGACACGTTCACCTTACCCGTTTCACCGTTGCTCTCCATACGGGAGGCGATATTCACCGTATCGCCCCAGATATCATAAGCGAACTTCTTCTCCCCTACGATTCCCGCTACCACCGGACCGCTATGCAGTCCAATCCGTATGTCGAAATACGACTTGCCCGCTGTTGTACGTCTGGATTTCTCTGAAATCATGAAGTCGCGGATTTCAATGGCCGCCTTCACACTTGCAACGGCATGGTCGTTCCGTTCTTGAGGAAGTCCGCCGGCACACATGTAACTGTCGCCGATGGTCTTTATCTTTTCCAAACCATGCTTTGAAATGATTCGGTCGAATGCCGTATAGCAGTAATTGATTTCTTCGACCATCTCGGCAGGCGACATTCGCTCACAGGCCTGCGTGAAATTCTTGAAATCCGTAAAGAGTACGGTCACGTGATCGTATTTACGGG
>JBJOMA010000072.1:0-5765 GCA_046052625.1 Bacteroidota bacterium | reverse complement strand
ATCGCATGCAGGTATTCGGACCTCGCATGACCGGCATGCACTGGCACCGGCATAAAGTCAGTGCACGTCACCTTAAAGAGTACCGCAAGGCCGGAATGAAGATGCCGGTGGCGGTAGCGCTGGGCGGTGACCCTGTCTACAGTTACTGCGCCACGGCACCTTTACCGGACGGTGTAGACGAATACCTGCTGGCCGGCTTCCTTCGGAAGAAAAAAGTGGAACTTGTCCAGTGCCTGACTCAAGACATACAAGTCCCAGCCGACGCCGATATAATCATTGAAGGGTACGTCGATCCGGAGGAAGAACTGATCCTTGAAGGCCCGTTCGGCGACCATACCGGCTATTACTCGTTGCCGGATTATTATCCGAGATTCCATGTGACGTGTATCACGCATCGAAAAGACGCAGTCTATCCTGCCACGATCGTCGGGATCCCGCCTCAGGAGGATGCCTGGATCGGGAAAGCCACGGAACGTATATTCCTGGTACCGATCAAGATGACCATGGTCCCGGAAATCACCGACATGGTCCTGCCGGTCGAAGGTGTATTTCACAACCTGGTCATCGTCAAGATCCGCAAAGAGTATCCCGGGCAGGCATCGAAAGTGATGCACTCCCTCTGGGGAGCCGGCCAGATGATGTTCACGAAGATGATGGTGATCGTAGACGGAGACATTGACATTCACGATCCGGTCGCAGTCGCCCGCTATGTTTCTGAAAACTACGATCCGGAGCACGATACCTACTTCACAGCAGGCCCGGTGGATGTGTTGGACCATAGCTGTTCGGTGATGGCTTTCGGTGGAAAGATGGGCATCGACGCTACGAAGAAAACACCTGAAGAGCTTGCCATGCGACATACTGTTACGTCCGATAAGCTGAGCAGCTCATCTTTACAGCAGCTGAAATCCGCCTTCCCGGAAATCACGCAGGTGAACGGCAGCTTACTGGAGAAAGGCATCTCACTGCTGTTCATCGCGGTCAGAAAAGACCGAAAAGGACACCTTCGGGAACTGTCCCAAAAGCTCTCTGCCCATCCGGCCATGAAGGGCATCGGCACCGTCATTTTCCTGGAGCATACGATCGACATCAGTGACATCGCAGATGCCGTCTGGCGATTTGCCAATAACGTCGATCCGAAACGTGATGCGTTCATCCTTCCGTCAACCGACGAAGGCGGCTCTCATCTGTTCCTGGACGGAACACGCAAGACAAAAGAGCACGACGGATTTCAGCGGGACTGGCCGAATATCCTGGCATCAGAAGAACGTACAATCGCTGAAGTGGACGCGTTGTGGGACCGCCTGGGACTAGGACCTTTCCTCCCCTCGCCTTCCAACAAATACCGCAAGCAACTTTACGGCGACAAAGCAGTGGCGGAGTAATCGGAAAAATCAAGTTGGAGTGACTGTCAGGACAATCCGACGATCTTACCGTCTACCACGTCAATATTGTAAGCACTGGGACGTTCCGGGAGTCCCGGCATACGAACCATTTCCCCACAGACGGCGACTATGAATCCGGCACCACGATTGATCACCAGGTCGTCGACCGTGATGGTGAATCCATCATAGACCCGCACCTCTTCCGGCTTGTCCGTGAATGCATACTGTGTCTTGGCGATACAGACCGGCAGACCGGCAAGTCCGAGAGCATCAATCCGTTTCAGGCGACCGTTCGCTTTCTTTGAAAGCACGACACCGTCACCGCCATAAACACGTCTGACAACCCGTTCCAGTTTCGTCTTGACCGGCTCATCTAGTCCGTACACGTAGTGTATTTCAGGCACCTCGTTGTCGCGCACCTCCGTGAGCTCTACGATTTTTTTCGCCATATCAACGGCTCCGTCGCCACCGCGGGCGTAGGCCTCATTGACAGAAAAAGCGACCGCACGATCGTCGCACCACTGTTTCAGGAAATCGATTTCGTTCTGCGGGTCAGTATCGAACCGGTTGAGTGCGACCAACACCTTCTGTCCGAAGGAGGTGAGGTTGTCGACATGGCGTTCCAGATTCTTCACTCCTTTGGTAAGAGCATCGAGATTCGGCAACTTCAGATCGGCATTCTTCACCCCGCCGTGCAGTCGCAGGGACTGCAATGTCACCACAAGGACGCTCAGCGAGGGAGCGATACCCGCGACCCTGCACTTGATATCAAGGAATTTCTCTGCGCCGAGATCACTGCCGAAACCCGCTTCCGTCACGGCATATTCTCCATAGTGCATGGCGGCTTTCGTCGCCATGATGGAATTACAACCGTGAGCGATGTTGGCGAAAGGACCGCCGTGCACGAACGCCGGAGTGCCTTCCATGGTCTGTACCAGGTTAGGCGAAAGGACGTCTTTCATCAACGCCATGATTGCCCCACCCACTCCCATTTCTTTAACCGTCAAGGGGGATCCGTCGGCCTGATAGCCCAGCAGGATATCGTCGATACGACGTCTGAGGTCCTCCATGTCTTTCGAAAGGCAAAGAATGGCCATCAGTTCGGACGCAGGAGTGATATCAAATCCGGTTTCGGAGGGAATGCCGTTCTTATTTCCGTTCAATCCCGTGATGATATAGCGAAGTGAACGGTCGTTGACATCCTGCACACGGCGCCAAAGCACCTCCCGCAGTTCTTTTTCGGTTCCTTTATTGAAATAGTTGAAGTTGTCCAGCAACGCGGAGAGCGTATTGTTCGCCGAGGTGATGGCATGGAAATCGCCATTGAAATGGAGATTGATCTCGTCAGCGGGGACAACCTGAGATTTGCCGCCTCCGGTGGCGCCGCCCTTCATACCGAATACAGGACCCAGGGAAGGTTCCCGTAGTGCAAGCACTGCTTTCTTTCCGACTTTCCGCAATCCGTCGGCGATACCGATGGAGGTCGTGGTTTTCCCGTTGCCGGATTTGGTCGGTGTTATGGATGTGACCAGGATAAGCTTGGAGGATTTTACCCGCTTATCGTCAAAGGAACTGACAGCCACCTTAGCCCGGTTGTGACCAAACGGGATGAACTCTTCGTCACGGATGCCCATTTCACGGGCGACTTCGATAATCGGTTTCATAATAAACGGTTATTCCCAAAAGGGAGGTGCAAATAACGTCATTTCCGCAGATATGGATCCACTGCAGGCATCAAATCAGCTTGAAGATCATCGACCTGAAAACGAAGGCCTTCCGGATTCCAAAGATAGACTTTGATGTCCAGTGAATCGTGCCCGGCCGGAACCGGCTTGGAAAGGAAGACCTGCTGCCACGCGCCGGGCTTCCGGTTGAAATCGTTGAGACGGATGCTTTCCCACCAGATATTCTGTCCTTGATCATCAAAAGAGAACACAAGCACTTGATTTCCTCGTGTATCCGTCGACCGATACCATACGGATGCATTCAGGACAAGCAGTCCCTTGTCGGGAACAGCGATCCGGTCGTGAAGATCCGGAGCATAATCGACCCCTTCGTGAAAATCCATAAGCCCGGGAGCACTGATTGCTGTTGAATCGTACCTGATGGAAAATCCGGTAAGCGTCGTGTCGTTGTAAAATTCGGACCATTGGCGTATTGGCACCGGCCCGTCTTTGTCCGTTCCTCGTGCGAAGAGCCAGCTTTCGGCATTGAAGTAGTGATGAACAGCGATGACCCTCGGAAAGCGGCGACGGATGATGCGTTCAATTTCATACGGATGGAAATTGTTGCTCCATGCATAAGCGAAGCGGTCGGCCGTACAGGTATCGACCATGTCACGTAAATGCGCCAGCTCGGCGGAAGATTCGATTTTGAAAACGACTTCCGTTGGCGCGTCCGGCAAGCGATTGAAATAGTAGCCGATATAATCGGGATTGACGACATTGATCACTGCCGGTAGCCTTCCGCTTTCCTTTTTCCAAGTTGAAAGGTCCTCGGCCACTTCCTTGAAAACACCGAAAGGAGGACGATCGTGGAAAGCGCGCTTAAAGAAAGTCGTATACACACCAAGAAGCAGGAGTGCGACTACAGGTACCATCCGCCACAGGAACGGAGATGGGCGATCGGTAGCGAATGAAAACAGCGAAAGGAGTAGAAACGGATAAGCAAAAAGCAAGGTGGAAGACTGCAGGATCGGCTGAAGCGCCATCGAATAAATGTAAGCGACCAGAAAGCTGCACAAGAACCAGCTGATAGCAATTGTATGCCGGTTGTCCCAACGAATATTAGCAGTATACTTCCCGCCAATGATGCGAAGGACCAAGATAATGGTCAATACAGCAAGTGCGCTCCCATTTAAAGCGGTTCCAAGAAACTGCAGGAGAAATTCCGGAGAAGGCTTTCCCAACCAGTTCCCCAATCCACCGACCTTCAGCAGATCAAAGAAAAAAGGAAGCTCGGACAGAAAAGAAAAAGCACCTGTCAAGCAAAGCAGGAAATAAGAAGCGTATCTGCCCTTTGGAACCAGGAAGAATCCGGTCAGACAGACCAGAAGCATCATCAACACAGCGAAGTAATGCGTGTGGACTCCCAGTATCAGGGAAAGAGCAAATAACGATTTTGACTTTCGGTCAGCGTTTTGCGAGGCGCTGTACTGCCCGACCAACCGCGTCCAGGCGGCCACTGTAAGAAGGGTGAAGAAGAGCCCCGGACTGTAAGACCTTGCCAGTACGGAATAGAGGAACGGGTATTCAAAGACTGCCAGACACACTGCCGCAAGCAGTCCGGACATACGACTGAACCACCTGCTCCCGATCCGATAAACCAGAAATAGGCTGCCCAATGAAAACAGCACAAAGGGAAGCCGGAGTGCAAAAACACTTTCTCCGAACCAGTGTGTCCAATAGAACAGGAAAAGCTGTACGCCAGCCGGATGACCGTCCAAAAAAGCACCGGAGCGGTACATGGAAAATAATGAGTCGAATCGTGTTCGGACCAGCGCACTCAATTCATCATTGCTCAACGACAGGTCGCCCAGCCGGTAGAAACGAAAGAAGGCAGCGACGATAAAAATCAGCAGGAACAGGAAATCGTCGTTCCGCTTACCGGACCGGCTTATGTCCTCTTGTCGACCGAAAAACATCTGAAGGTTCAGGATTTTTTCCAGCGTTGCCGGACCGATTCGAACAACAGGATGCCTGCAGCGACAGAAACGTTCAACGAACCCACATTACCGAGCATTGGAATCCGAAGGAGCCGGTCGCAGGTACGCATCATTTCAGTGGATATTCCATCCTCTTCACTTCCCATGACAACTGCTAATGGCATGGACAAGTCGGCGTCAAAATAAAGGTCAGAGGCTTTTTCGGTTGCGGCGGCCAAAACGATACCGCTATCACGAAGGAACAAGGAAGCGGCGCGTAGGTCAGGCACCCGACAGACCGGAATCCGGTTGAGTGCACCGGCGGAGGCCCGGATCGCATCAGCGGTGACCGAAGCGGCACCGCGCTGCGGAATCACGATGGCATGCACACCGGCACACTCCGCGGTTCTGGCGATGGCCCCGAAATTACGTACGTCCGTAATGCGGTCCAGTACCAGCAACAACGGCGTCAATCCCTGCTCGAAGAGTGCCGGCACCACTTCCTCGAGCGGCTGATAAGCGATCGGAGAGATGAACGCTACGATGTCCTGATGGTTCTTGCGCGTCAGCCGGTCCAGTTTTTCAACCGGCACCTCCTGCCAAAGGATACCGTTTTCCTTGAGCGACTTTTTCACCTGCAGCATGCCCTCCCCTTTTGCGCCGCGATGGATGAACACGCGGTCGAATTCCTTTCCTGCACGTAAAGCCTCCATCACCGGATGGATGCCGTAAATCAT
>JBJOMA010000071.1:0-5480 GCA_046052625.1 Bacteroidota bacterium | reverse complement strand
TCCGGTCGGGTGAAAAAAATCCGCTGGGTCATCCTCTTTTCCTTTGCTTTATTGTGTTTAGCGGCAGCCTATCTCCGTTTGCAAAGTCGGCCTATTGAAACAGGTGAAACTGCTTCGGGGCCACTGCATACTTTACCGGATCCTTCTCTGCTAAAGGAAGGTGATGTCGTTCTCCGAGCGGGTAAGGGAGTCATCAGCGCCCTTCTGCAGAAGATGTCTTTGCACGACCGCAGTTTCTCTCACGCGGGGATACTGCTGGACAGTTGCGGAAAATGGTTCGTAATACACATGTACGGTGGACAGGGTTCGAGCCGCTCCGATCTTAGATTGGATCCCTTGGAAGATTACTGTTCTTCCCGGAATTCCGATTCCAGTGCGGTGTTCCGGCTGACCGAGGCAGATAGCATCCGGACCCGGATCGCGGCGGAATGCCGTCGGCTTTTAAGTCAGCCACCCCGATTTGACAGCCGCTTCGATCTGAGTACGGATGATCAGTTGTATTGTACAGAAATGGTCTACAAGGTCTTTCGCAAGGCCTACGGGGATGGAATTTCTTTACCTTTGACGGAATTCGCGGGTGAACGCTATGCTGCTTGCGACGATCTGTATCTGAACCCTTATGCGCACCTCGTTAAAACCGATAATGACCATGTACACTAAGCAGATTGGCACGTTGAGGTCAACCCTTGTACTCCTCCTTGCTGTTATCTTCGTGCCGTATCTTCAAGGATGCAGCGGCGGCGATAGTCCCTCGGAAGTTGCGGAAAATTTCCTAAAGGACCTGGGTAAAAAGGATTACAATGGCGCGAAGTCGTATTCTACCGATGAAGGTGACCGCGTCATTGAAATGATGAAGGACCTGGATGAAATGATGCCGGATTCCGCCCGTCAGGAGACAAGCTATGAAGTGCTGTCCGAAAAAATCGAAGGGAATGTGGCAACTGTGCAGTTCAAGGTTTCGGGAAGTACCGAAGAACCTGAGAGTCTGACGCTGATCAAAGAGGAGGGAAAGTGGCAGGTCTCCATGACGAAAGAGTCCATGAATACGCCGTTGCTGTCCGATCAGCCAGCTGAGCCTGCCAAGTGAACGGCTTTCGCTTCTTTGTCATTTCACTTTTACGGTCAACAGGTTCCTGTCTTCCAGGAAGAGTTCCAATAAGTCGCCCGCTTTAACAGGGCCGACTCCTTTCGGTGTGCCGGTGAATATCAGGTCGCCTTTTCGCAACGTGACGAAGCGTGAGACATAGCTGATGACGGAGGCGAACGAGAAGATCATCTCACGGATCGTTCCTGACTGGACAGTTGTTCCGTTCTTATCCAGTCGGAACGTGAATAGTTCCTTGTCACGGATTTCGTCCAACGGAAGGAATGTTCCGACCGGGGCCGAATGGTCAAATGCCTTTGCCGGTTCCCATGGCAGCCCTTTCGCCTTCTGTTTGTCCTGGATGTCACGCGCGGTGAAGTCCAGTCCGACGGTCACTTGGTCAAAGTACCGGTGGGCGAATTCCGGAGCTATGTTTTTCCCTTCCTTGCAGATCTTCAGTACCAGCTCGGCCTCGTGATGTATTTCATTGGAGAAATCAGGAAGATAGAAGTCGCGTCCCGGAGGCAACAACGCCGTATCCGGCTTCATGAAAAATACCGGCTCTGACGGGACTTCGTTCTTCAGTTCTTCGGCATGCGCTACATAGTTCCTGCCGATGCAGATAATCTTCATGACGAAAGGTTATTTGCCGGCGTTGAAGTCACGCAGCCGCAACTGGGTGATGACGTTTTTGGTATTGGTGGCGAAATCGCCCTTCATCATCCAGTCGTAGTAGGAGGGTTCGACCCGGAAAATCTCCCGGACGGAACGTCCCTTGTATTTTCCGAAATTGAATACTTCATCTCCCGCGTCGTTGAAGACGATTCTTCCGGCCAGGTCTACGTTTTTCGTGACGGAAGAGAACTGGGATAGGAAATCGACATCGTTCTTGAGCGTGTCGTAGCGCTCCAATTGAGAAAGAAGAACTTCATAGGTGGCAAGCGTGTCAGCCTCGGCGCTGTGTGCGTTCACCAGGTCTTTGTTGCAATAGAATTTATAAGCTGCGGAGAGTGTACGCTGCTCCATCTTGTGAAAGATGTTCTGTACGTCCACCAGCTTGCGGTCGGTCATTTCAAAATCGATGCCGCACCGGGTGAACTCTTCGATCAGGATCGGAATGTCGAACTTGTTGGAATTATAACCCGCCAGATCGCAACCACCGAGAAAGGTGTTGAAGTCTTTGGAAAGGTCTTTGAAAGTAGGCGCATCCTTCACATCGGTATCGCTTATTCCGTGTATACGGGTTGACTCCGCAGGGATGGGGATCGTCGGATTCAGTCGATGGACCCTTGTTTCCTGTTTTCCTCCGGGAAAGGCCTTTAAAAGGGCGATTTCAATGATTCGGTCGGTACCGATGTTCACGCCAGTGGTCTCCAAATCAAGGAAAACGAGTGGGCGTTTGAGTTGGAGTGTCGACATCCGGAGGGTTTGGTGCGAGTTAAAAGGAAAGGTGCTTCCTGAAGTTGATGGAAGAGATAGGTTGAAAAAACGGATCAGATACTTCGGTTGATATCGAACTGCTCCAGGTAGTCCGCTATGCGGCGAAGGAAACTGCCACCCAACGATCCGTCGACCACTCGATGGTCATAGGACAGTGACAGGAACATCATGTGTCGGATTCCGATGGTGTCGCCTTCAGGCGTCTCGATGACGGCGGGCTTCTTCCGGATTGCGCCGGTAGCCAGGATCGCCACCTGTGGTTGATTGATGATCGGAGTGCCCATTACGTTTCCGAAGGTCCCCACATTAGTGAGGGTGAAGGTCCCGTCCTGGATTTCATCCGGCTTCAGCTTATTTTGACGTGCGCGGTTGGCAAAGTCGTTTACTGTTTTGGTCAATCCGTACAGGTTGAGCATGTCGGCGTTCTTGATCACGGGAACAATCAGGTTGCCGCTGGGAAGCGCCGCCGCCATGCCGATATTGATATTCTTCTTGACCAGGATACGGGTGCCGTCGACGGAGATGTTGATCATCGGGAAATCACGGATCGCTTTGCAGACGGCTTCCACGAAGATGGGGGTGAAGGTGATCTTTTCCTTCTCCTTTTTCTCAAAGGCGGTCTTGACGTTTTCCCGCCACTTCACCAGGTTGGTAACATCGGCCTCGACGAAAGAGGTTACATGCGGTGAGGTGTGTTTAGACATCACCATATGGTCGGAAATCAGCTTCCGCATGCGATCCATTTCCACGATCTCCACATTGCCGGAGAATGAAGGAGCCACAGGAGTCGAAATGACGGCAGCAGCCGGTGCTGCAGCAGTCGTAGGAGCTGTAGATACAGTGGGCGCAGAAAGTGGTGAGGGTGTAACCGCAGGAGCAACCGCTCCACCGCCATTCTTACGACGGCTCAGATAACCTGAAAGGTCCTGCTTGGTCAGCCGGTTGTTGGAGCCGGAACCGGGGATGCTTTCGAGTTCAACCAGCGAAATCCCTTCCTGACGGGCGATGTTACGTACCAACGGCGAATAGAAGCGACCGGAGGAAGAGACGCGATTGACGGGTTCAGAGGTGGCAGCAACCGGCTGATTGGGCGGTGCTGAGACAGCCGGAACAGGAGTTGATACCGCGGTAGGTGCAGGAGCAGCAGGAGAGGGAGCGGCTGCGACAGCAGCTCCTTCGGCAGCAATCATGGCGATCACTTCACCGACCTTGACGACCTGACCTTCCTCGAACAGCCGTTTGGAAAGGATACCGGCGGCAGGAGATGGGACCTCCGAATCGACTTTATCGGTAGCTATTTCAAGTACCGGCTCATCGGCTTCGATCTTGTCGCCTTCTTTTTTCAGCCATTTCAAAATCGTCGCTTCCGCAACGCTTTCGCCCATCTTGGGCATGATCAGTTGGATCATGATACCGCGGTTGGGGTGAATTGACACCCGTTTGGACAAAATTAACAATTTAAGCAGGATGAGCGCTTACCGCCGACCCAAATTTCTGAGCCCTTTACGCACAATGGCCAGGTCTTTAATCACTTGATAATCTTTGGCATACAAGGCGTTGAGTCGAAGAAGGGTCGCGGCATCAGGTTGAATACCGCGCAGACCGTCAGCAGGACTTAAAAGCCCTTTCGGAAATACCGGCAAATCAGCTGTATCCGACAAGCCTTGAGAAAAGCCGACCAACGTCTTTTTACCCGTCAAAACCGCCAAAAGGTTGGGAAGAAGTCCGCCCGGTCGTAGCTGGAATGGAAGCAGAAACGGAAGCAGCACAAGCAACAGCAGTGCCAGGGAAATATCCAAAAGCCTTTTATTCCTGCGGTTAGCCGCCCTGCCGATGCTGTTGATGTCGATCACGTACAATTCACCCGGATCATCGATAGTAGAGGAGCCGATGATGAACAGGCTCTCCGGCGGTGCGATCTTGAATTCGACTTCCCTGCCTGATATTCCTGACATGTACTGGATGATTTCCTGCGACGTCAGGTCTTTTGCACAGAAGATGATTTCGTCCGGTGAGAAAACCTCCACCATGTCCCGCAGCTTCCCGGCCGATCCCAGAAGGAACTGTCGATACTCCGGTCCGGCAGCTGACGAATCTGAATTCTCAGTGGAAACGAATCCGATGAAGTTGTGAAGGGTCCCGCTCAATTTAAGCAGCGAAAGCACCCGGTTGCCCTCTTCCTGGTTTCCGACAATCAGCAGTTTCTTACGTGTGTCCGTAGCCAGTGCGAAGCGCTTCGGGAAAACGAAGTGCAACAGGAACCTCAGCAATATCATGCCGGTTGTTGCCCAAGCGGCACCCATGAGCAAGAGTGCCCGCGAGAAACGGTACTGTTCCGGAAGCAATGCATAGATCACCAGGATGATCACCGTGCCGGAGACGATTCCCCGGACGATTTTCCGAAAACGGATCGGCTGGTCATATCCGCCGGTCAGATACACGGCTGTCAGCCAGGTGAGCAGGTAGGCAGGCACCACGAGGTCGGTGAAGACGGCGGGATAATAGACCTTGACAGCTGCACTCCAATAGTTCTTGATCAGGATCATTCCTGCATACAACAGAAGAAGGTCCAGCACCGGCAGCGAAAGGCGCTTCCATATCCTTTGCAGGACGGCGATCGAAGCCCGAAGGTAAATCGCTATTCGTATGAAAAAGGAGAATACCGAGGCATTGGACGGGGAGAAGTGCTTACGTGCGAAAATGATCATCGCATTGTAGAACACGAAGACATAATTGACGCTGCTCTTCTTCGTGCTCTCTCCTTTGTAGTGGATGATCTGTGTTTTAGGGAAATAATAATTCCTGGCACCTGCCAGCTGGATACGGTAGGAGAGGTCGATGTCCTCTCCGTACATGAAAAACGCTTCGTCCAATAGACCGGTCTTGTCAAGGACGGACTTTCGCAGCAACATGAAAGCGCCGGAAAGCACGTCCACTTCGTGTACCTCTTCACGCG
>JBJOMA010000070.1:0-7845 GCA_046052625.1 Bacteroidota bacterium | reverse complement strand
GAAATTGCCTTCCAGAGGCTCATTGGTCGCCTGCAACTCATCTGCAGGGATATAGCTGGAATGCGGATCGAGCCCGTGTAGCATTTCGCCGATGGTCTTCTCCATCAAGCGCCGGGCATTTACCGTATCGACATATTCTTCGGACACATAATTGATGACGTCGTTCAGCTTATTGAACTGACCGGTGCGGAAGTTGAACAATTCATTGGCAGCGGCATACGGCTCGCTCAAACGGATGCCGATGTAGATGCCGCCTGCCAGTGTGACGGCGAGCAGGAAGGGTTGCCAGATCTTGAAATTATTCACGGACGTTCGGAAAAAGCTGATGGGATGCCGGAGCCGGTGAACTGCTCGACCTGCACACCGAAGCGACGAAGGAAATCAACCCCCTCATCGACCTCCATCCCTTTGAAAGCGGAATAGGATTCAAGGTAGACCACCTTCCGGATACCCATGGTGTAGATGATCCTAGCACAAGCGATACATGGTGACAAGGTCACATAAAGAGTGCTTCCGTCGATGGAAACATTGTTCTTCGATGCATAGAGGATGGCGTTCTGCTCCGCATGAAGCGCGAGCGAACAACTGCCTTTGCTGTCGCGCGGACAGCCCACTCCCGGCCACTCTTGGTCGCAGTTGTGCGTACCGGCCGGCGGACCGTTATAGCCTAATGAAACGATCCGCGTATCCTTTGTGAGGACAGCACCGACCTGGATCTTTACACAGTGTGATTTGCGCGACAAATTACGCGCAAGCTCCATATAGATCTCGTCGAAGCTGGGACTTTTCATGCGTCAAAGATAGCGGTTTTAGAGCTCGGGGAATCGGGGAAATGTTGCCGCATCAGCAGTGAGGAAGACCTTAAATCAGTTGACACCGCCGGTCCGCTCCAGCCACATCCGGGCCTCCGCATAGGTCGGAAGAGCCTCCAACGCCTTCTTCCAATTTTCTCTGGCTTTCGGCAGATCCTTTTTTACGTAATACATTCCTCCTAACTCATACCATGCCTGATAGTTGCGGGAATCCACTTCGGCTGCTCGCTGATAATACCTAAGCACTTTATCGGCAGAGTTGGTCTTGTCCGCCCAGGCACGCAATCCCATCTGTACATACTCGCTGCTCAGCATGGCGGCGGCATCGCTTTGTCCCAGCTCCAGGGCACGTTGCATGGCAGCAAGCGCCTTGTCGTGTTCCTCCAGTTCCGCATAGGCAAGGGCACATAGCCGCCAGGAGGAGCCGTCGTTGGCGGCCTGCGATATCGCTTTTTCATAATCCTTCCTTGCCAGCAGGAAGTCCCCTTTTTTCAGGTATGCGGAGCCGCGGTTGGCGTAATTGGAAGGGAAATTAGGCGAGTACTTCAGTGCCATCGTATAATTCGAAATGGCGGAATCATACTGCTTCAGATCAAAGAACGCGTTTCCGCGATTACACCAGGCTTCTGCCAATTTCGGTTCCATGACAAGTGCGGAATCGACATCCCGTAAGCTACTTGCATAGTCCTTCTTAAGGAAATGAATCATGGAGCGGTTGTTATACGCACGCGGCTGCCGCGGATTCAGGGAAATGGATGCGTTGATGTCCGTCAACGCCTTATCGATCTCTCCGCGCTCATTGTACCATGCACCGCGATTATTAAGGGCCTCGTGGGAGCGGGGATTCTTTTCAATCACGTCCGTCCAAAGCGTATACGAACTCTTCCAAACACCCGTGCGTTGGTAGGTAAGCGCCGCGAATGGAAGCAAGGTGACCCACATGAGCACGGGAAGCCATCGACGCAGCGAAGGAAGAGAGTCCGGCAACGCGGCAGCGAAAACGAACAGGCCTATATAACTAAGGTAGGTGAAGCGTTCATAAATCAGTGAAGAGTTTAAAGCCAGCAAATGAAGGGTCGGGAAAGTAGTGGCCGCAAAGAACAACAGGCCGAAACAGGCCAGCAAGTTGCGCTTCCAGAAATAGATGACGCCCGCTACCGTCAGTGCCGCGAGCAGGGCACCGCCGATGAGTAAGAGCATGCTTTCAGTGCTTCCCTGCTCCGGAAAGGAGTAGATGGCTGTCTGGGCGACAGGGAAGAAACATTTCACCACATACCACCAATACGCTTGAAAGGAATAGACGATGCGCGTGAAGAAAGAGATCGGCTCCGAATACTGGTCCGCTTTCAATGTCGAAGAGCTCAACGAATACCAGCCGAAAGCAAGGGCTCCTGCCAGAAAGGGTAATTTATCCAACACCGCACGGCGGGAGAATAAGCCTCCCTTGTAATAATCCGTCAGCAGCAATACTATCGGTAACAGGACCGCCTGTATTTTGGAGAATCCGGAAGCGACAAACAGGATGAATGAAAGCGCATAAAATACATAACGTCGAACCGGACCGGGGGATACAGCATCCCGATAAAACAGATAGCTCAACCAAGACAAAAGGAAGAAGAAGGCATAGAGCACGTCTTTACGACTGGCAATCCATGCTACGGCTTCGACATTCATTGGATGCAGGGCGAAAAGGAATGCCACTACCGCGGCAACCGCCGGTCTGACACCCAGCTTACGGAAAACGAAAAGCACGAGCAGGCTGTTGACCACATGAAGGAAAACATTCATGCCGTGGTACCACCCGGGACTGTTTTCGCCCATTGCATAATCCACGGCGAGGGAAAGGATGACGAGCGGATTATAGCTCATCAGGACTTTGGTCTTGAATATAAGAACGATGTTCTCCCAGGAGAGGGAACGGATGAGCAACAGCTCCCGGATGTAATGGTTGTCATCCCAATTGGTGACTTCAAAATCCGTACAACGCGAATAGACCGCCCATGTCACCGCCGCCAGAAGCGGAGCCATGAAATACCATGACAACCAATTGATGCTTCCTGATGGCGCCTTGACTGCCGCCTTCCTGTCCCTGGTTTTCCGCTTGTCCTTCATTCCCTAAAAATAAAAAATCCTGATGAACCGACTTGAAACAGAAAAGGGCGTCCCTGCTGATTACAGCGGACGCCCTTTGAAAGATCGAAGTCGGATTACCGGCGTGAAACCGTAACAGTACGATGACAGCTATATCCTTCGCCGGACAGCTGAAGCAGGTAGTTACCCTCTGCCCAACCGGATGTGTCGATGAGCAGCCGATCGGAGCCGGTCACATTCGACAGGGTCCTGAAGATCTCACGACCCTGCAGGTCACGGACGATTACCGTCATCGCGCCCATGGATGCATTCAATCCGCTGATAGCGAACTGTGAAGTCGCAGGGTTGGGATATACATGTACGTCCTCGGTGGAGACATCCGGTGTTCCGACCGTTGACAACACCTGGATAGTGTCGCTTGCCACGCAGCCGTCGACACTGGTGACGGTCACCCAATATGTTCCGGCGGAAGTGACAGTGATGCTCTGTCCGGTGGATCCGTCAGACCACGTGTAGGAGGCGTAGCCGGCTCCCGGATCCAATGTGAGGCTGAATGCGACACTGAACGTCGTATCCGCCGGTCCGATATCCACGGTGATGGCAGGAAGCGTCGTCACCTGGACCGGAATCCGGGCACTGGCACAGGCTCCATAACCGCAACCGGTGAAGGTGTTGGATAAACCGGGATTCTGTGTTCCTAGTGTATACGGGACACAGGTCCAATCATTCGCATCATCGTTGTCCGAGGTACCGGTTCTACTGATGCTCACGCCCGATCCACAAGCAATGGCACCGTCACCGATCCACTGCGAACCCGGAGTGATGGTGAAGCCGGCTACATTGACGGACATGCTTTGGATATCGGCAGCCGTCCAACCGAAGGCGACGAAATCCTGTATATTACCCAACTGGTCGATGATCATGATCCAACCGTTCTGATTGGGATTGAACAGAAGGTTTGTGCCCCAGTAATTGTTGGCGTTATTATCGGTGCGGTACTGGATCTCGCCCGGTTGGAACAAGCCAAGATCCCATTGGACGCTATTGATCGTATTGATGCTTGAGCCGCCATCACTGGCTACCACTTTCCATCCGGTCGCGTCGAAAGAAAGTCCGGAGATATTCTGGATCTCGATGTAATCGCCGCTGGGAGGTGAAGGATCGTCCTGTGCGATTTCCGTAATACGCAGGCAGCCGCCGGCACCTGACTGACGGGTCTCCACCCAGAAGGTCGCATCCGCTGTCAGGTTCGGATTGTAGGTGTTACCGATGAACAAAGGAGTTTCAGCCGTGTCAGAGTCGAACCAGAAGGTGGCGAAACCTGAATCCGTTACGGATTCGATATCTCCACCCGGACAATAGGTGAAGGCGGTCGTAGAAGGAGGGTTTGGAATAGCCAGGAAGACGGCACTTGCAGAAATCGTGTCGTTGGCGTTGTCCTGGTCGCCGGTCAGGGAGGTGAAACAGGTAAATCCAACTGTTCCGCCAGCGACGGTATTCAAGGTCTGAGTGAAGACGACCGTATCGGAGGTCCCGGCAGCCAACGGGCCGGCATACGTTTCCGTAAGCGTGGCTGTAACGGCACCGGTGACTTCCACCGTCACAGGAATGTTAGACTGAGGCGCTCCGCCGAAATTGCGGATGGTAACTGTAACGGAAACTGTTGAATCGCCGCAAGTAGTGTTCTTGGGTGAAAGAACGGCAACCGGTCCGACGTTGTCTGCAAGCGGCGTGAACTCATCCGCACCGATGTCAGGCGTAAGCGTATCGCGCGTATCACCGTCGATATCGACCGTGATTCCTGCAAGCGGTGTGCCGAATCCGCTCACTACACCGGAAGTGGCATGAAGATCGGACAGGGAAACATACTGCGGGTCGCCGCTGACCGAATGGGAGTCTTTTGCAGCGGCTGACTGCCAGTCGGAAAGGGTGACGGCATTCACCCCGTCGACTGAACCGACTGCAGTTCCGCCATAGATGTTGTTGTAATCAGAGGAGGTAATGCCGGCGAACATGCCGGATCCGGTGGAGATGCCAAGCTTCGTACTGAAGAAAATATTATTGTAGAGGTTGACACCGCTGCTGACAGGCGACTGCAAAGCGATTCCAGCTGCATTCGCTGCAGTTCCGACCGCGTTCGTGGAGTTGAAGAAGATGTCGACCTGACCGGAGGTGTTTGCAGGTTGGCCGACACATCCGTTCAGGAGTATGCCGTAGGCAGTACTGGAGCTATTGGCATAGAAGAAATTGTTGTAGACGGAAATAGGATAGGTCGCATTGGAAGTTACCGCCGTCATCTGCAAACCATATGCCAGACCGCTTCCGCATACGGCCGACACCTTGTTACCTATGATCTCGGAGCCCTGATCGACATTTGAAACGTAGATACCGATGAATTGAGTAGAATTCGCTGTGGAGCTGATGGTATTGTTAACGACACGGGAGCGTCGCTGGTCCTGCAGGTGGATACCGCGGTTTCCGCAGTCGAAGATGATGTTTCCCTCGATAACGTTGTAAGGTTCGTGGAAGGTGGCGTTGGCACCGGCCAGATGGATGCCGTACGATCCGCCTTGCAGGATATTGTTACGAATGGTAAGTATGGAATCGACACTGATACCGCCCGTCGGAGAGAATACGAGAGATGCATTGGTGTTGGTAGCAGTGGTGAAAGGGCCGTTGATCAGACAGTTCTCTACGGTGATTCCGACGGAGATGTTATCGATACGTACAACCGTTCCGTACTGTGTGGTACCGGTACGGCGAAGGGACAACTGACGGAAAGTAACCCAATCGGCACCGTAGATGTTCAGGAGGTAATTATCGGACGTAGCGGTTCCGGTGAAATCCTCGATGATGACCGATGTACTGTCTCCGTTCTCCGCCCGGAAGGTGACGGTGTTGACCGGGGAGGTTCCGTTGATAGCGGTCAACGAAAACTTACCCGTATAGGTACCGGGACGGATGTTAAAGATGACCGGTCCGGAAACGCCTTGGGATACCACTGCAGCAGCTGCTGCTGTCGGTGTTGCATAATCCGGAGTCGTTCCGCCAACCGTGTAAGTTCCGGAAAGAGCAGCCTGCACGGCAGTGGCAGTCAGTACGAGCAGGAAAGTCATTAAAGTGTATAGCTTCCTCATGGGTCTGATGGTATTTGATGTGATAGGCGTTAAAATTATGGAATTGGTCGCAAGTTTGAAAGGGCTTCCACAGAGCGACAGAAGGCATCTAATTAGGATAAGAGCCCGGAATTCAGTACTTTTGCAATGAAAAGCAAGGGGCGTTCTTTCGCCCGGAAATCAAGCGAATGCGTGATTTCTTGTAATAACACCCTTTTTCAGGTCGTATACTACCAACGGATCGGTCGATATCACCTGCCTTCATCCGCGCCGATCCCTGTCTTATCAATGAGTTTTGAAAACCTCGGGCTAATCGAACCGCTGTACCGTGCCCTGCAGCAAAAAGGCTATACGACGCCTACCCCCATCCAACAACAATCCATTCCCAGCCTGCTTCAGCGTAAAGACCTGTTCGGCTGTGCACAGACCGGAACCGGAAAAACTGCCGCGTTCGCGTTGCCGATCCTGCAACTGATGCACGAAGACGGTGACCACGCGAAGAATCCCTTCGTCCATTCGTTGATCCTCGCTCCTACCCGCGAACTGGCATTGCAGATCAACGAAAGTTTTGACGCCTACGGCAAGAACCTCGGACTTCGCAATACGGTCATTTTCGGTGGCGTCTCCCAGCAACCTCAGGAAGTGGCCCTCCGCAAAGGTGTCGATATTCTTGTGGCCACACCCGGCCGCTTGCTCGACCTCATGCAGCAAGGTTTCGTGAAATTGGACCGTGTACGCTACTTCGTCCTGGATGAAGCCGACCGGATGCTGGACATGGGATTCATCCATGACATCAAGAAGATTCTTGCCAAATTACCCCAACGCAAGCAGACGTTCTTCTTCTCGGCGACGGTCCCTAACGAGATCCGCGCCATGGCGGATAACCTGCTCAAGGATCCCGTCAGCGTCAACGTAACGCCCGTGTCCGCACCGGCGGAGACCGTTCGGCAATTCGTTTACCATGTACCGAAGGAACAGAAGCGATTCCTGCTCAAGAGGGTGATCGAGGACGAAGAGATCGAGCACGTTTTGGTGTTCACCCGCACTAAACGCGGAGCCGATCGCGTAGCGCGCGATCTTACAAAGAGCGGCATCAAGGCCGAATCCATCCACGGTGACAAATCACAGGGCGCCAGACAGCGCGCGCTGCAAGGCTTCAAGGACCGTACCCTCCGTGTCCTGGTTGCGACTGATATCGCCGCACGCGGCATCGACGTCGCACAACTGTCCCACGTCATCAATTTTGAAATACCGGAAGTGGCAGAGACGTATGTGCACCGCATCGGTCGTACCGGCCGTGCGGGCGCCTCCGGCATCGCTTTCACTTTCTGCTCACCCGATGAGGCGGATTACCTCAAAGACATCCAGAAACTGATCAGGAAGAACCTGAATGTGTTGACCCTTCCCGACCTTCCTCCCGCACCTCCACGGCCGACGAGCGTCGATAACGTGATCGGTACCGGCGGGAACGCCCCATCGCACGGCTCACGCTCCGGAGGTTCTTCCGGCGGCAGCCAGCGCGGACGACGGTCCTTCGGCCGTCGCAGGTAACCGGGCGTTTTACCCGCAGCTTGTACATGACATCCTAAGGACGTATTTTGAAGCCATGAAAACGCTGGTTGAACAGTTCCGGGATAACGGTTTTCTGGTGCTGGAAGATTTCTACAGTGCCGCGGAGTGCGATGCGCTGATGCAACGCGGACAGGAACTCGCCGAAGGATACGATTACGACGGTCATCCTTCGATCTTCCAGACTGCTGAACAGACGAAGACCAGTGACGACTATTTCCTGAATTCGGGAAGTAACATTTCGTTCTTCTTTGAGA
>JBJOMA010000069.1:0-4489 GCA_046052625.1 Bacteroidota bacterium | reverse complement strand
TTGGACCAGCCCGCTCTTCGCTATGCCGCGTACTGTTTCATTTTCGGAACGGTGCTTTTTTCCGGATCCATCTACCTTTTGTCCACACATGAAATCACCGGACTATCCTTGTGGAAGCCGGTGCTTGGTCCCATAACTCCGATCGGCGGCACATTGCTGATAGCTGGATGGGGATTTCTCACATACGCGTTCTATCGCGCAACTCAAATTTAATCCTTCAATCACCTGTACGTAACATATTATGAAAAGAATCCTGCTCCTTCTCACGACGATCGCCATCGCCACCGGCTGCAAGCATCCGATGCTATCCAAAGCGAATACGCGTTCGCTGGGTAAAACAGACCCTACGGATCGTCCTTATTCCACCCTGCCTCCCGGTGTCATGATGCCCGGTACGGAAGCAGACAGTTCTGTTGCTGAGGGAGGCGCTTCCGGTCAGGTCGCCATCACTCCTGTCCCTGTACAAGAACCTGCCCCGATCGTTTACCGATTCCTGGTGTCTTTCTTCTCCGAAGCTAGTGGTCCTGACAACGAAGGCATGCAGGCCTTTGAAAAGTGGACAGTGGATTACGGCAACCAGCAAAAAACCACGGTCACCTATGACAAAATTCCGTGGGGTCGCGAGGGCGAGACGGAGATCTGCTTCCTGTTGAACGGAATGAGTGCCGAACAACAATCCGCCTTTGTCGCTGCCGCTACTGAACAACTCAAATCTGCCAAGCGGGTGAACACTTACGAGAATCAGCCGTGCAAGCACCAAAAGCGTCAGTAATCTTCCACAACCGCTCCAGAACACCTTTCCATTGATTTTCACAACTGCACCTTCAATCTGAGCCAGTCATGAACGAATTCGGTATAAAAGCAAAAGAAGCAACAGTCGCCAGTCTTGGCATCCGTCACGTTGCAGACGCATATTGGAACCTGACTCCTTCTGAATTGGTAGAAGAGACCATCATTCGCGGCGAAGGAGTGCTGACAGACACCGGTGCGCTGGCCGTTGACACTGGCAAGTTCACAGGTCGCTCTCCAAAGGACAAATTCATCGTCTGCGACAGTACCACTGAAAAATCAGTTTGGTGGGGCGACATCAACATCAAATTCGACCCTGCCAAGTTCGAACATCTGTACGCACGAGTCACAGCCTACCTGCAGGACAAGACCATTTACGTCCGTGACGCCTACGCTTGCGCGGACCCCAGCTACCGCATGAACATCCGCGTCGTAACGGAGTCACCCTGGCAGAACCTCTTTGCGAACAATCTTTTTCTTCGTCCGACGAAAGAGGAGATCCTTCAGACCGTTAATGCCGACTGGAACATCATCTGCGCCCCCGGCTTCCATGCCGACCCGGAGCATGACGGAACCCGCCAGTCCAATTTCGCCATCGTCCACTTCACCAAGCGCATCATCCTGATCGGCGGCACCGGATATACCGGAGAGATCAAGAAAGGGATCTTCTCCGTGTTGAATTACGTGCTACCCCACGACAAGAAAGTGCTTTCGATGCACTGCTCCGCCAACATCGGCAGCGAAGGAGACACCGCTATTTTCTTCGGCCTCTCCGGTACGGGCAAGACGACTTTGTCTGCGGATCCGAACCGCGGTCTCATCGGTGACGACGAGCACGGATGGGCGGAGAACTCCGTCTTCAACTTCGAAGGCGGTTGCTACGCGAAGTGTGTCAACCTGACGCGTGAGAAAGAGCCTCAGATCTACAATGCCATCCGTTTCGGAGCGCTGGTCGAGAATATCGAATTCCATGAGGGCACGACCACGGTCGACTACGACAATATCACCAAGACAGAGAATACGCGTGTCGCCTACCCCATCCACCACATCGAGAACGCCGTGGAGCCTTCCGTTGCGGGCACGCCAAAGAACATCTTCTTCCTGACGTGTGACGCATTCGGTGTCCTGCCTCCGATCTCCCGACTGGATGCCGGGCAGGCGATGTACCATTTCATTTCCGGCTATACGGCCAAGGTAGCAGGAACGGAAGTCGGCATCACCGAGCCCACGACCACCTTCTCCGCCTGCTTCGGCAAGGCGTTCCTCCCGCTTCATCCGACACAGTATGCCGACTTGCTGGGTGAGAAGCTGAAGAAGCACAACGTAAATGTCTGGTTGGTGAATACCGGCTGGTCCGGCGGTTCCTACGGTGTAGGATCCCGCATCAAGCTTTCCTATACCCGTGCATTGATCACTGCAGCGCTGAACGGCGGCCTTGATAATGTAGCTTATGATACGATGCCTGTGTTCGGTCTGAAAATGCCGATGTCCTGTCCGGGAGTGCCTGCGGAAATACTGAATCCGCGCAACACCTGGTCGGACAAGAACGACTACGATACCAAGACCAATTCACTGGCGGCGGCTTTCGTGAAGAATTTCGCACAGTATGCGGAGTCTGCGAGCGCCGAGATCCTCAAGGCGGCTCCAAAAGTGGCGATTGACGCCTGAGCCATCCAGACCGATTCGAAAGGTGTGCCTTGCACACCTTTTTTCATGCCCTTATCTTTCTGCTTCATGCGTGAACTATTCTATACCGTCGAACCGTTTTCTGATACGGTCCGGCTTAGCGAGGAAGAGGCGCGACATCTGGTCAGAGTGTTACGGTACGACATTGGCGACCGGATCCAACTGACCGACGGGAAGGGCCGATTGGTGACGGCCGTATTGACGGATACCGACTACAGGCATTGCACGGCCAATGTGGAAGAAATAAAGGAAGAATACGGACGCAGGCCCTATCGGTTGCACGTCGGAATCGCTCCGACAAAAAGCACCGACCGTCTGGAATGGTTTCTTGAGAAAGCGACCGAGTTCGGCATCGATGAAATCACACCGATCATCTGCCGGCATTCGGAAAGAAAGGATCTGCGGACCGAGCGGTTGCAGAAAATCCTCTTATCGGCCATGAAACAGTCGTACCAGACCTATCTGCCCGTATTAAACGAGCCCTTGCCGTTCGAAAAAGCAATTACACTGGAATCCTCACAAAAATTCATCTGCCACCTGGAGGAAGAAAATCCTGTCTCCCTCAAGGACGCTTGTGTCACCGGCGGAAGTCACTTCGTAATGATCGGACCGGAAGGGGATTTTGATGAGCGTGAACTCGCGGCGGCAGGTTCCAAAGGATTCCGTTGTGTATCATTGGGACCAACAAGGCTGCGGACCGAGACGGCAGGAGTAGCGGTTTGCTGTACCTACTCGTTATTGCATCAGTGAACTTTTTACGACCTTCACCTCCGACAATCCTGATAACACCTTGAAACGACTGCTTTTCACTGCTGCTTTCCTCCTGTCGATCGGAACTGTTCATGGCGGTGATCCGGCATTCAAAGTCGCAGTACTCAAATACAACGGTGGCGGCGACTGGTACGCCAATCTGGAAACGTCCCTTCCGAATCTGATACGGTTCGCCAACGAGCAATTGCACACCAACATCGACCCGCAACAGGCGATTGTCGAGGCGGGAAGTCCCGAAATCTTCAACTACCCCTTCGTCCATATGACGGGGCATGGCAACTGGGTGCTGAGTTCAGCCGAGGCGGACAATCTGCGTAAATACCTTATCGGAGGAGGCTTCCTGCACATTGACGACAATTACGGATTGGACCCCTTCGTCCGGCCGCAGCTGAAAAAAGTATTTCCGGAGCTTCAGCTTGTTGAATTGCCCTTCAATCATCCGGTCTTCCACCAGAAATACGATTTCCCGAACGGTCTTCCGAAGATCCACGAGCATGACAATAAGCCTCCGCAAGGCTTTGGTCTGATTTACGAAGGCCGATTGGTCTGTTTTTACTCGTATGAGTGCGATCTTGGTGACGGCTGGGAAGACCAGGAAGTACACCGTGACTCGCAGGAGGCCCGACAAAAAGCCCTTCGGATGGGTGCTAATCTGCTGCAATACGCCTTTAACCGCCCGTAATCAGGGTTGACCGGGGTCGTTTTTTTCACTTCCTTGCGCTTCCTTTCACCGGTGCCTTTTTCGCGCCGTTTTACATGGAACACGTTTTCATACATACTCCACTTTGGAGGCAGCTGCGTGTTTGCCTTTCCACCATCGAACGGATCGCAGAGGCATCCGGCACGGATGTGGACCGGATTTCAGCACCTTACACATCACTGGCGGTGAACGGTCACTACCAGCGGCAGCAGCTTCGTGCCCTCGGCAGCGCACGTAAGGAAGTATTCCGACGTTGCACCTGGGACTCGTGAGACTTGAACCATATCACAAAAAAAAATCCCGGTCGAATTGACCGGGATTTTTTTCAGGTTAATACGTTATCACTTGACGACGGCCTGGAAAGCGGCGTCGTTGAACCACTTGATGAATTCGCGGTCGGAAGCGGCAAGCGATTTGAGCTTGGCGTCACGGGAAACCGCAGTGGTCAGGTTGCTGATCACACCGGCGGCGTCACCCTTGCGGGCTGAAATGACCGCCTTGAGGTAAGCTCCCATTGCGTACTCACCGTCTTTGGATGCATTG
>JBJOMA010000068.1:0-14166 GCA_046052625.1 Bacteroidota bacterium | reverse complement strand
GGATGGAACTGATGCGAACCAGTTCGTCTTCATAGAGGGCCGCAGGCACTTTAGGATCGACCGGACGGAAATGCAACGGATATCTTAATCGTGTATCAGACAACCGGAGCTGCAGTTCAATGATCTGCCAGAGTTCAGCCGGACCGTGGACATACAATTCATTGGTCCGACCTTGCAGATGCATGGTCGAAAGCAGACCCATCAGTCCCAGGTAATGGTCGCCGTGCAGGTGGCTGATGAAGATGTGATTGATCCGATGGAAACGGATCTTGTACCGATTGAGCTGGATGAGCGTCCCCTCTCCGCAGTCAATTAAAAAAAACCGCTCATGTACGTTGAGTACCTGAGCGGTCGGATGTCGTTGGTAGATCGGAGTCGCTGAGCTGCTGCCCAGAATGATGACTTCGAAATCCATCAATTAGCGGTTACGACCATACGACGAATCGAAAGGTCTTTGCCGAAGGCTACTCTTGTCAGATAGATACCGGAGCGGAGTCCGTCCGCATTGATGGAAAAAGTGTTCCAACCTCGCGCGGCATCGAACGATTCCTGACGGACGAGGTTACCCAACAGATCGACGGTTTCAAGGCGGACAAGTCCGGGCTCCGGAACTCCGACAGTAAGACCGGTCAAGTGGCTGACCGGATTCGGAGAGAATTCGGAAACCATCAGTCGGGTGGGCATAGAAACTGTTGAGATCCCTGCTGCGGGATCGATCACGATGGCATAGCCGGTGATGGAAAACGGTACGGTGGCCGGAATAGTACCAAGCAAGCGACCGTAATTCATCAGATTGACGGAAATGGGATAGACACCTGCAGGGCCTGCGACGGGACCGGAAGACTGCAAGAGGATACAACCATTCGATCCGCCGGGGAAGGAACAACTGGAAGGGGTACAGGTATAGCTGAAGCCGGAGGGCAGACCGGTTACACCGCTGATCACCATGGAATCGATGGTGGCCGGGAGACCCTGATAGACCGTGTCGCGGACGGCTTTGACCTGAATCGTCGTGGCATAGACCTGACCGAGCGCAGCATGTGGCAGTCCGGTCAACGTATCCGGATAAACTCCGGGAATGTTATGGGTGATACTGGTATCCGGCACGCACTGTGCGGCTGCGGACCCGCTGATCAGAAGAGCGATCGAGCAGAGGAGTAAGGATGTGCGCATGAAACTATTCTTTGTGGAGTTGCTTCTCGACTTCGTTCATGAAGATCAGGTCGACCGCCTCGTTGATGGTCGGAATCACGTTCAGCATGGAATCGAGCTGGGAGATGGAGATCAGCTTGCGTACATGATCCTGGACGCCGGTCAGCACATACGTACCGTTGGCATCGCGACAAAGGCGATAGCCGACCAGCAGGGCGCTCAGTCCGGAAGAGTCGCAATATTGCACCTCGGTAAGATCGACGATGAGGTTGCTGAAGTCCTCGTGGTGGAGCATGACTATTTCCGCCTTGAGTTCAGGTGCGACACCGCTGGTCAAACGGGCCTCGTGGACCTTGATGACCGCGTATTTGTCTTTTCTTTCGAGCGTCAGGTTCATGGATAAAGGTTTTAATCAAATTTAGGCCTATTTCGGGAATAATCAACCCGTTAGCCGGCAGTTTTACACAAAGTGGGTGTTAGTAGTTGGTGGTTGGTGGTTGGTGGTTAGTGGTTAGTTCCAAGTTCCAAGATCCAAGTGCCATGTGCCTTTTGGGCGATAGAAACTGGAAACCGGAAACCAGAAACAGGAACTTGGAACTTGGAACCTGGAACTTGGAACTTGGATCTTGGAACTTGAAACTTGGAACTTGGAACCTGCAACCGACAAACAACCTACTCCACTCTCCCTGCCAGCAGATACAGCACGGCCATGCGGACCGCTACTCCGTTCTCCACCTGATCGAGGATGATAGACTGGTCGGAATCGGCGACGTCGCTGGTGATTTCCACTCCGCGGTTGATCGGGCCCGGGTGCATCACCGTGATCTTCTTTGAAAGACTGTCCAGCAGTTCCTTGTTGAGACCGTAGCGTAAGGTGTACTCACGGATGGACGGGAAATAACGTATATCCTGCCGCTCCAACTGAATGCGCAGCATATTCGCCACATCGCACCATTCCAACGCCTTGCGCAAATCGGTCTCGACACGGACTCCGAGGGACGCGACGTAGGTCGGCAGCAAGGTCTCCGGACCGCAGACCATCACCTCTGCTCCGAGCTTCTGCAGACATAGAATGTTCGACAGCGCAACACGCGAATGCAGGATGTCTCCTACGATAGCGACCTTTAGTCCGTTCACCTTGCCGTGTTTTTCACGCATAGAATAGGCATCCAGCAGCGCCTGCGTAGGATGTTCATGCGCTCCGTCGCCGGCATTGACGATGGATGCGTCGACGTGCCTTGAGAGGAACTGAGCCGAACCCGGATGCGGATGGCGCATCACGATGATGTCCACCTTCATGGCAAGGATGTTGTTCACCGTATCGATTAACGTCTCACCTTTACTCACCGATGAGGAGGAAGCGGCGAAGTTGATGACATCTGCGGAGAGTCGACGTTCGGCCAGCTCGAAAGAGAGGCGCGTACGGGTGGAATTCTCGAAAAACAGATTGGCGATGGTCACATCCCGAAGGGAAGGCACCTTCTTGATCGGACGGTTGATGACGTCCTTGAAATTATCCGCCGTACGGAAGATGAGTTCGATGTCCTCGGCGCGGAGATCCTTGATGCCTAACAGATGACGTGTGGAGAGGGAGCTCATGCGCGTGTGCCGTTAGCGGGTTCGATTGATTCGGGAGCATGTATCCAGATGCCATCCTCCCCGTCCGACTCCTTCCAAAGCACCTTGACCTTGTCAGCGGTGATGGTATCTACGGACAGACCGATGTAATCGGGTTCTATCGGCAACTGACGGCTGTAGCGCCGGTCGACGAGTGTTAATAGTTCAACGCGCTCCGGTCTGCCGAAATCGATCAGGGCATCCATTCCGGCACGTATGGTACGGCCCGTGAAAAGGACATCGTCCACCAGTACCACCTTACGGTTTTCGACATTGAAATCCATCCGGGTGGAACTGGGCGTGATGATTTCACGGCGGCGGAAATCATCGCGATAAAACGTGACATCCAGTTCGCCCAACAGGACGTCGGTACGGCCCAGGATATCACAAAGCTTTCGGTGGATGCGACGGGCGACGAAAACCCCGCGAGGTTGAAGCCCGATGAGGGCCGCTTCCCGGAAACCGGGATGATTTTCCAGCAACTGGAAGCACAAACGGTTGAGCATGATGTCCAACCGGCGGGCGTCGAGCAACAATCGTCTCATCATGGGTGAGTCAAAGGTACGTGTTGTATCGGAATTGAAGGCAGGTGATCATGCAGCGCCGAACTGGCGCAGATGGTGCAAGAAATGTTTATACAACAAGCGGTTCCACCCTTCGAAATCCAGGTCGCCGAAGAACGGATTCCGTTCGGTATGTGAAGGATCCGTGCTGAAGCGGGCGGCGTAGGCCGCCACATCGTCAGCAAGTTCACCGACGGCCGTTTCCAGATCCGGATGACGGACCGGGACCGGCTCTTCTCCCATCTTGGAGTTCTTCGTATTCGGACGGAAATCCTTTTCGCTGTACAGGAAATCGCGCACGGCCTGCAAGCGCTCGACCGGCGTGACGATTTCAGTCTGGACATCCTTGCCGTTCGCATACCTTACGGAATCGGAAAGATGTTCGACCATCTGCTGTACGCTCATCTTTCCCCACAACGGGGCAGTGTCAGCGGGGACGGTTTTGAGTTTTTCAAAAAAGGTGACGGATATGAATCCGAGCGGGTCGTTCATGGCATGAATTGTTTAGGGGTATAAAAAAACGGCTGCTTCAAAAGAAACAGCCGTTGATGTATTGCCAGCAAGATCATTATTCGCTCTTGCTTTCGTCGTTGCGCTTTTCAGCAGCCTCCATTTCACTCTTGAGGTTGCCGAGAACACTGAAATCACCCAGGGTTGATTTCTCGACACTGTCCTTGATCTTCTTGACCGCTTTCGCGCTCTCTTCGCGCTCAGCGTTCTTCTGCTCACGCTCGGTCGCCTTGACGATGCCCATGGCTTCCTCGTGGATGCGTGCATGGGATACGACAATCTTGCGCTGATCCTTGTTGAACTCGATCACTTTGAAGTCAGCCTTGTCATCTCCTTTGAGGGATTTGCCGTCGGCTTTCACCATGTGCTTGTTCGGGCAGAATGCTTCAAGACCGTACTGAAGGGCGACTGTGGCACCTTTATCGCCGACCTTGAGGACCGTTCCTTCGTGGACGGAATCCATCGTGAAGATGGTCTCAAACACATCCCAAGGATTGTCTTCGGGCTGCTTGTGACCCAGGCTGAGGCGGCGGTTTTCCGCATCCACTTCCAGGACGACTACGTCCATGCGCTCGCCTACCTTACAGAACTCGGACGGATGCTTGATCTTGCGGCTCCAGGAGAGGTCGGAGATGTGCACCAAACCGTCGATGCCTTCTTCCAACTCGACGAATACGCCGAAGTTGGTGAAGTTCTTGATGAGGGCGTTGTGCTTGGAACCGACCGGGTATTTGACCAGGATATCGATCCACGGATCGGGCTTCAGTTGCTTGAGGCCGAGCGACATCTTGCGCTCTTCGCGGTCGAGGGTGAGGATCACGCACTCGATCTCGTCGCCGACTTTCAGGAAGTCATGCGGGCTGCGCAGGTGCTGTGACCAGGACATTTCGGAAACGTGCAGGAGTCCTTCGACACCGGCGGCGATCTCTACGAACGCACCGTAGTCGGCGATGACAACCACTTTGCCTTTGACCTTGTCGCCGACATTCAGTCCTTCGCTGAGCTGGCTCCACGGGTGCGGGGTCAGCTGCTTGAGACCAAGCGCGATACGCTTCTTCTCTTCGTCGAAATCGAGGATGACGACATTGATCTTCTGATCCAGCTTGAGGACTTCTTCCGGATGGTTGATACGTCCCCAGGAAATATCGGTGATGTGGAGCAGACCGTCGACGCCGCCAAGATCCATGAACACACCGTAAGAGGTGATGTTCTTGACCGTTCCCTCGAGGACCTGACCTTTTTCGAGCTTCTTCATGATCTCCGCTTTCTGGAGTTCGAGCTCTTCTTCGATGAGGATCTTGTGGGATACGACTACGTTCTTGAATTCATTGTTGATCTTGACCACTTTGAATTCCATGGTCTTGCCGACGAACTGATCGTAATCACGGATCGGCTTGACGTCGATCTGCGAACCGGGGAGGAACGCCTCGATGCCGAATACGTCGACGATGAGACCGCCCTTCGTGCGGCATTTGACATAACCCTGGATGACTTCGTCACCTTCGAGGGCGGCATTGACACGATCCCAGGACTTGAGAGCGCGAGCCTTCTTGTGAGAAAGGATGAGCTGACCGTTCTTGTCTTCCTGCTTTTCCACATAGACTTCCACCTTGTCGCCGACTTTGAGATCGGGCATGTGGCGGAATTCCGTCAGCGGAACGAGGCCGTCGGACTTATAGCCGATGTTGATGAGTACGTCTTTCGGACTGATGGAGACCACCAAGCCATCAACGATGTCGTGTTCAACGACCGAGTTGAGGGTTTGGTCGTACATTTTTTCCATGCGACTGCGTTCTTCGGTGGAATAGGCATTCCACTGACTTCCCGCAGCGTCCCAGTTAAAGTTTTCCATTGTAATTGCTAGAGGTTAATGTTTCTGTTAGGCCGTAATAGCTTTATTTTCAATAATTTCAAGCATTTCACGGTTCCCCGACCGAGGGGATGCAAAGGTACGAAAACGGATTTGAATTAAAAACAGGGGTAAAGGGCTTTTTTTCAAGGAGATGGAGTGGGTGGTTGGTGGTTGGTGGTCGGCGGTCTGAAATACCGCAACTCGCAATCCGCCTTCGGCGGACAAGCCCGTAACACTTTAATTCTGCATTCTGCACTCTGAATTCTGAATTCTGAATTAGCTACATCTCCTATCTTTGCACTACCATGATCGACGTTAAGATCGACTCGCAATCCGGCTTTTGTTTCGGTGTGGTCTATGCCATCCGGATGGCGGAAGATGAATTGGATCAGACCGGGCAACTGTATTGCCTGGGAGATATCGTCCACAACAACAAGGAAGTCGACCGGTTGAAAGCCAAGGGGTTGGAAATCATCGGTCACGAGCGGTTGAAGGAACTTAAGGACTGCAAAGTCCTGATCCGGGCACACGGCGAGCCGCCGGAAACCTATAAGACGGCGCTCGACAACAACATCGAGCTGATCGATGCATCCTGTCCGGTGGTATTGAAGTTGCAGAATCGCGTCCGGCTTAGTCATGAAGAAGCCTTGTCCGACGGTGGACAGGTCGTCATCTACGGAGAAGAAGGACATGCCGAAGTGAACGGACTGGTCGGACAGACGGCCGGAGAAGCCATCATCGTACGCAATGAAAACGACCTGGAACGTATCGATTTCTCGCGACCGATTCATCTTTTCTCCCAAACCACCAAGAGCAGTGCCGGATTCGAAAAGATGCAGGAGCTGATCGGTTCACGTACCCGCAAACAGGCGGAGCAGGAAGTCAGTGAAGAATATCTCGTTTCCAACGATACCATCTGCCGGCAGGTGTCCAACCGACAGCCGCAACTGATGCGCTTCGCTGCCGAACACGATGTGATCATTTTCGTCAGCGGAAAGAAAAGCTCCAATGGCAAAGCCTTGTTCGAAGTCTGTCGCGGGGTGAATCCTCGCACCCACTTCATTTCGGATGTCGAAGAGATCGATCCGGACTGGCTGGTGGGAACCTCTTCTGTAGGCATCTGCGGCGCCACCAGTACCCCGATGTGGCTGATGGAGCAAGTAGCGGACCATATTCGCTGTCTGCCGGAGCTCGTTAACGGGCACTGAGGCGCGAAGTGATGCGCCTATGGCAAAGGCGGTTTTCCGTATTTTTCTTTTCTTTGCAAACATGCCAGCGCCCATCCGACTGGACCGGGAAACGGTTTTTTCGATTCAAGAACATTCAGGCATGAACTCCCAACCGATCATCGTCGCCATCGACGGCTTTTCCTCCTGCGGAAAAAGCACGCTTGCGAAAGCATTGGCCAGGAGCCTGGGGTACCGCTATATTGACTCAGGCGCCATGTACCGGGCGGTCACGCTTTTCATGCTGCAGCACGACCTTTCTATCGGACAATTGCAGGCCATGAATTCGGATGAGATGGAGCGATTCCTGGACAATATCCATATCTCATTTGAAATCAATTCAGAAACCGGTTTATCGGAAATCGTCCTGAACGGCAGCAACGTAGAAAAGCAGGTCCGCGAGATGCGGATTTCCGACCTCGTCAGTCCCGTCAGTGCGATACCGGCCATCCGTCACCGTATGGTGGAACTTCAAAAAGGCTACGGATCAAATAAAGGGATCGTTATGGACGGCCGCGACATAGGCACTACGGTTTTTCCGGATGCCGAACTTAAGCTGTTCATGGTGGCCCGACCGGAAGTCCGTGCGAAACGCCGGTTCGATGAGTTGAACGAAAAAGGATTCATGGTTACGATGGACGAGGTGCACCGCAACATCCGCGACCGTGACCACACCGATACACACCGTCAGGAAAGCCCCCTCCGTCAGGCGGAGGACGCGGTAATACTGGACAATTCGGAACTCGACCAGAAAGAGCAACTCGAATTCGCGCTTAATCTCGTCCGCCATTCCTCACAGGAAGTAGGACAGCGCTGATCCTTTACATCCATCACTTACCCGCGAAGTCCGAAAGGTTCATGGAGACGGAAAAGAGGTTGGAAGCCCCGGCAAGGTGGTACTTCGCACGTCCGTAGCTGAGCACGAACTTACTGATTCGAAGACCGAATCCCAGCGAAAAGCCGACGGTGGAAGGACGCGTATCGACTGACAGCTCCTGGCGACGCTGAAAATTGTAGGCTGCACGCAAGTGGAAATTACGGGAGAGCAGCAGTTCGGTACCGATGATAAAATGGCGAAGAAGGTTGTTCCCGATTGAAATCTCCCTGACCTGCGCCTCGCCTGTCAACGGATCCAGGTCAGTAAGGTCATACGGATCGGTATAACGGAGATCGAAGCGTTCGAGGTGCCGGTAAGTGACGTTGAAGCGGAGCGGCGTATGCGCCAGCCGTTTGGAGAAGCCGATGATCGCTTCGGCCGGTAGCTGTTCGGAAACACCTTCGGTGAAGGATTTGATCGGCAGACCGGCGTTGCGGAATAGCGCCGTAGCAATGAAGTTGTTGGCGGTATCTATATAGGTGGCGGACAGGTCGGCTGCGACTGCTACGGATCGGACAAGATGATACTCGTTATAGATCGTCTTGAACGCGGCACCGAAAGCGAAACGAGGATTGTACTGATATCCCCACCCGAGCGTCAGACAATAGTCGGAGACTGAAAAAGAACCCGTCACATCCCCGTTCTGGTTGGTTTCCTTGAAATCACCATAGTCTCCGTAGTGCAAAGAAGCGGAGAACGTACCCGCATCCTTCCGGTCTTTTACGTAAGTCGCATCACCGAAACGGATTCCGTCGAACCAGTTCGTCATACTAAGCGCGACGCTGTTATCCATTTCCGGATTCAGCAACGAAGGTGCCTGCAATGCGGAGTTGACGTCGTGGTCGCGGACCGTTATATACGTGCCACCCAAGGCAGCGATCCTCGCCGAAGCAGGGATTTCCAAAAACGAATATACAGAGCTACCTCCCACCTGACCGAATGCGACGGTCGTGTTCAATAAAAGCAGGAGGAAGATCGATCGCTTCATACGGCGCAAATTAACAAAGAATGCTCCGAATAACGCCGTATGGAAATGAATATTGTATTTCCCGGAAACAGTCCGGCGGTCCGGAGGCGGTTCTTTTAGTTAACTTCGCAGGTCGGATTTCGCCATGAAAGAAGAGAAAGAACTGCTGGAGATCTACGGTGCACGGGTACACAACCTGAAGGACATCGACGTGACCCTGCCGCGCAATAAGCTGGTAGTCGTAACGGGACTCAGCGGAAGCGGAAAATCCTCACTTGCCTTCGACACCATCTACGCCGAAGGCCAGCGGCGCTACCTGGAAAGTTTCTCCGCCTACGCCCGACAATTCCTCGGCAGCATGGAGCGACCGGACGTGGACAAGATCAGCGGACTCAGTCCGGTCATCTCCATTGAACAAAAGACAACCAACCTGAATCCGCGTTCCACGGTCGGGACCATCACCGAAATCTACGATTTCCTGCGACTGCTGTATGCGCGCGCCTCGGATGCTTACTCCTATGTCAGCGGTGAGCAGATGATCCGTCTTAGCGATGAGCAGATCGTCGGTCTTATCGAAAAGAATTTCAAAAAGAAAAAAGTCGCCGTCCTGGCCCCGCTGGTCAAGGCGCGGAAAGGACACTACCGCGAACTGTTCGAACAGTTACAGCAGCAGGGATATTTACGGGTGCGTACGGATGGCAAGATCGTGGAACTGAAGAAAGGGCTGCAACTGGACCGGTACAAAGTACACGACATCGAATTGGTGATAGACCGGTTGGAGGTCGGCGAAGGCGCTCATGCAAGACTCAAGGAATCCATGGAGCTCGCCATGAAACTTGGAAAGGGAACCCTTGTGATCCATGAGCTGGAGAAGGGCAACGACCATTTCTACAGTCGCCACCTGATGTGTCCGACATCCGGCATCTCTTATGACGAGCCTCAACCGAACACCTTCTCCTTCAACTCTCCCTACGGCGCCTGTCGCCGCTGTAACGGTCTGGGGACCGTGTCAGAAGTCGACCTCAAAAGCATCATCCCGGACCCTTCCGGCAACATCAAGGAAGGTGGCATCGCACCACTGGGTCCGCAAAAAGACAGTTGGATCTTCAAGCAGCTCATCGCATTGGGGCGCAAATACGGTTTCAACCTGAGCACACCGATCGAAGAGATTCCGGAAGCGACGTTGAATGTGATATTGTACGGTTCAGAAGACGTGCTGAATGTGGTGGCGGATTATAACAGCGGTTCGGCCTATCACCATTCGGTCACCTGGGAAGGCATCGTCGGTTTCATCATCGAACAGGACAACGAAGGCGCTTCCCCTGCTCTCCGGCGGTGGGTACAAGGATTCATGCAGCAGGTCGCGTGTCCGGAGTGTAGCGGCAACCGGCTGAAGAAGGAATCACTCTATTTCCGCATAGACGGAAAAAACATCGCTGAACTTTCTTCGATGGACATCCTGCAGCTGTCCGACTGGATGGAAGGGCTGGAAAAACGCTTGTCGGCCCGTCAGCAGAAGATCGGCGGAGAAGTGATCAAGGAGATCCGGAAACGCATCCGTTTCCTGCTGGATGTCGGGTTGGACTACCTGACCTTGCATAGAAGCGCACGTAGTCTAAGCGGCGGTGAATCGCAACGTATTCGCCTGGCCACACAGATCGGCTCACAACTGGTGGGCGTCCTTTATATCCTGGACGAACCCAGTATCGGACTGCACCAACGCGACAACGTCCGTCTGATCCGGTCGCTGCAGGACTTGCGCGACGCGGGCAATACGGTGATCGTCGTCGAGCATGATAAAGAGACCATCATGGCTGCCGACTATATCCTGGATCTGGGTCCCGGAGCAGGCACACATGGCGGTCAACTGGTGGCTTACGGTCCGCCATCTGACCTGTTGCATCAGCGCGGTATGACCGCCGACTACCTGAACGGAACCCGTTCCATTCCGGTACCTGACAAGCCCCGGAAAGGAACCGGAAAATCGCTCGAACTGAAAGGAGCTAAAGGCAACAACCTGAAGAACGTATCGGTGAAGATCCCGCTTGGAAAACTGGTCTGCGTCACCGGAGTTTCCGGCAGCGGCAAGTCGACGCTGATCAACGAGACCTTGTATCCGATCCTAAACCGGCACTTCTATCAGGCGCTACAGAAACCGTTACCCTACCAATCGGTGAACGGTCTGGAGCACATCGATAAAGTCATCGAAATCGACCAGTCGCCGATCGGACGCACGCCGCGTTCCAATCCGGCCACCTATACCGGTGTTTTCACGGACATCCGAAACCTCTTCGCCTCGTTGCCGGAGGCGCAAATACGCGGCTATGCACCGGGCCGTTTCTCTTTCAACGTCAAAGGAGGACGTTGCGAAACATGTCAGGGCGGCGGTATGCGCGTCATCGAAATGAATTTTCTTCCCGACGTACATGTCGAATGTGAAACCTGTCGGGGTAAACGGTACAACCGGGAGACGCTGGAAATACGCTACCGGGGAAAATCAATCAGTGATGTGCTGGACATGAGCATCGAAGAAGCGGTCGACTTCTTCGAGAACCTGCCGAATGTCCGGCACAAGATCCGGACTTTGCAGGAAGTCGGGTTGGGATACATCACACTGGGACAACAGAGCACCACGCTCTCCGGAGGTGAAGCCCAGCGCGTCAAGCTGGCGGCCGAGCTATCGAAAAAGGATACCGGAAACACGTTCTATATCCTTGACGAGCCCACTACCGGACTTCATTTCGAGGACGTACGGATCCTACTGGAGGTATTGAACAGGCTGGTGGATAAAGGCAACACCGTGCTGGTCATCGAACATAACATGGACATGATCAAGGCCGCCGACCACCTGATTGATCTCGGTCCCGAAGGCGGTCATCGCGGCGGCACCCTTGTCTGTCAGGGAGCGCCCAAGGACCTGCTCGACCATCCGGTAAGCATTACTGCTAAATTCCTCAAAAAGGAGTTCGAAAACCAACCTCAGGCGGGGAACCTTCACGGCCGTTGATACGTTGAAGATGGTCCGGGGACTTCACTCCGGCTTTTTTCCGAAATTCGAATGAATCAAGACGAACTTAAGATCCGGAAAGCGTTTTCCGACAAGGACTGGCAAGAAATCAAAGCCTTCGATACGTGGCAGATCTTCAAGATCATGGCTGAATTCGTAGACGGCTTTGAGAAACTTAGCAAGATCGGCCCCTGCGTTTCCATCTTCGGATCTGCAAGGACAAAACCCGGACACGAATTCTACCAGCTGGCCGAAGACATCGCGTTCAAGCTGACCAAAGAGGGATACGGCATCATCACAGGTGGTGGTCCCGGCATCATGGAAGCTGCCAATAAAGGTGCGAAAGTCGCGGGTGGCAAATCGGTCGGACTGAACATCGAACTGCCTTTCGAGCAATATTCGAACCCGTACATCGACCGCGATAAGCTGATCACGTTCGACTACTTCTTCGTCCGCAAACTGATGTTCATCAAATACGCCCAGGGCTTCGTAGTGCTGCCGGGGGGATTCGGCACGATGGACGAACTCTTCGAAGCATTGACCTTGATCCAGACGCGTAAAATCGGCAAGTTCCCGATCGTACTGGCCGGGAAGAAGTACTGGTCCGGACTCATCAACTGGATCACGGATACCTTGCAGGAAGAAGCCATGATCGATCCGGCGGACCTTAACCTGTTCAAGGTGACGGAAAGTGCTGATGAAGCGGTGGCGCACATCAACGAATTCTACTCGCGCTATCTGTTAAAACCGAATTTCTGATCCGGTATTCAACGGAAGAAAAGGGGCGGTTCAGCCCCTTTTTTATTGCCTGATCGTATGCCAGTTTTCAACAAAGACGGCTGAATAAATGACCGCATTGAATCAGGATGGACGCGGTGGCAGTGGGTACCTTTCCGAAAGATTTTAAACCACTCACGATCATGCTCAAATCGATTTCACTTTTCGTATCGGGTGTCGTCCTGTTCATCGCCACGCTTTTCGGTTCATCCGACCGCCCGGTGAATGTTCGCCAGGAGATTCCGGCGCAGGCTCAGACCGGCTACGGCATCCAGATCACTTTTCACATAGAACGTAACGGCCACGAAGGTTTTGCAAAGCTTCAGCAAGCCATCCCCAAGGGATATGGCGCCGAAGCGATCACTACCGGTTCCGCGCAGTTCATCCGTACGGAGGAAGAAGTGAAATTCATCTGGACACAGCTCCCGCAGGACGAGCAATTCGACGTCTCCTACCGTCTCGTCCCTAAGAAGGGCACCGACAGCTACCTGAAACTGGAGGGCATTTTCTCGTACGTGAACGACAACAACAAGACAGAAAAAGTATGGGTCAATCCGGCCGAGTTCCGCGTCGGTCAGCGCATGACTACCCGTATCGAGAACAACGGTCCTTCGATCCAGCGCCGGCTCATCGCCGTCCGTCCGGAGGAAGGTGAGTATCGTATCGAACTGAACATCCAGCCCGGCGGTTTGAGCCAGGCTGCACGTTTCGTCGACCGGATCCCGACCGGTTTCACGGCAACAGCGGCTGAAGTCAACGGTGCTGAATTCTCCCAGAACGGCCGTAACGTGAATTTCGACTGGACCGCGTTTCCGCAAGACGAGGCCTTTACGATCGCTTATACCATCCGCTCCGGCGGAGTGACCACGACACCTTACGTCGAAGGAGTCCTCTTGTATGGGGATGAACTCGTGATTGCAAACGAACGTCCCGACGTAGAGCAGCTTCCCTCCTCTTCCATCGCTTCGGGTCCTGTCGCTTCTAATTCCGGATCTGCCATCGTGAGCAATCCTGTGAACAATGACGACAGCCGGACAGTTGCCGCAACGGTCACGACCCCGAATGCCGCCGGACAAAACACAAACTTCAATGTAACGGCCGCCCGGACCACCAAGACGACGGCACCGGCTACCGCCGCCAAGAGCGCCTCATCTTACGCAAGCCCGGAAGGTATCGATTTCAAAGTCCAGTTTCTTGCAACACGTTTCAGCACCTCCCGTTCCGGCAACTGGCTGAAAAGCTATTATCACATCAGCGGCAATGTGGAGATGTACGAGCAGGACGGATGGAAAAAATATGTCACCGGAAACTATGCCAATTTCAAATCGGCTTCTATTGCAAGCAACACCATCCGGGAGTATGCCAAAGGAGCGTTCGTCGTGGCTTACCGCAACGGAGAGCGCATTCCGGTCTCTGAAGCCATCCTATGGAGCCGTACAGGCAACTGATCCTTTTATATTCGCAACCGCACTGATGCATTGACATCGTGAAGACCTTTCTGAAAAACCTGCTACTGTCGCTACTTCTGACCGGAGCAGGTTTTTCTGTTTACGGCCAGGACAGCACCTTCAAAGCTCCTGTGCTGCCTGCGATTTCCGCCGGTCCCGGAATTCTTTTT
>JBJOMA010000067.1:0-8585 GCA_046052625.1 Bacteroidota bacterium | reverse complement strand
GCCGTATACTTTCAGCCGTGATCGCACATGATAGACCCCGTGCTGATTTCAGTATCGAACCGTTGGCGTCGAATAATGCGCAGCCGGTCTTTGATTTCAAAGACGGTTCCTCAGCAGATGTCGTGAGATGGGACTGGGATTTCGGGGACGGTTTCTCGGTGGAGAATTCAGGTCCCTTTGTAACGCACAGTTATGCGGCATCGGTTACGGAGAATGATTTCTATCGGTTCGAGACACAGTTGTACGTGACCACCCGTTTCGGCTGCATGGACACGATCAGCAAACCTGTCACGCTTGAGCCGGTGTTCTCCTTCTTTCTACCCTCCGCATTCACACCGGACGAGAATGCCGTGAATGGTTTATTCTTTGGAAAGGGTAGGGGTATCAAGGATTACGAATTCTTCGTCTTCGACCGTTGGGGGTTGGAAATCTGGTCGTGCCGTAAGTCGGGCGACAATACGTTGTACGATCAGTCAGAAAGCGGCGGATTACCCGCTGAATGTCAGTGGGACGGGTATTACAAAGGCGATAAGGTTCAACAGGACGTTTATGTATGGCTTGTGCGTCTGGAGGACGTATTCGGCCGGAGGCATACTTACACCGGTAGGGTAAGTGTGATCTACTGATGCTTGTTTTTTCCGGAAACGGAAAAGCGCCATGAGTGAAATCAACTAATTAATGAGCTTGGACAAACAAAATCCGTTATTTATTGGTTTTTCGCTCGTGAAAAGTTGCAGGAATTTTCATCATACGTTCATCTCACTTTTCATCGGTTTTGTCTTATCAACTTTATCTAGATTTCGAAATTTTCGATTTTTGAATATTGAAATGGTGTATCACCGATGAGATTCTTTCCGATCCGGCTTTTCATAAATGCACTCCGTTTCCTTCCGGTGGTTTTGGTTTTGATTCCGTTCATTTCATTCGGTCAGGGTGTTCCCTTTGAGCAGTCCGCAATTCCCAGGGCCTCGAGTCTGAAGGATTTCGATCCGATGCGTTTCAAGCATGAATTGGTGGCCAGGGGTATACCTTCGCAGACGGCGGATCAGCTGGTGCTTCAGGAACGAAAGTTATTGGAGGAAGGTCGTACCGTCACCAACTATTCGTACACTCGTCAAGCTACGCCTAATCAATTCAACTCCGTATGCGGAACCTGCCATGATATGGGTGCAGAAGGCGGGTGGGGATTATGGGAAGCCGAGCTTGGAACTACCGACCAGCTGAACGGCATTCTGCTCAATCCCGTAACGTTACCCAATCAGCCAAGATTCGACATTACTGCCGGATTCGGAGTTGATCGTCTTACACCCGGATTACGTCCCGGTGATCCTCCCATTACCGTTGTGGCTCCCACGGGATTCGGTAACAATTCAATCCGTCTGGGGGAGCTGGAGAATGACGGGAACGGCGGAGGCTGCGGTGGCGGCGGTGGCGGCGGCGGCGGACTTGCTGCAGGATGTGTCGAACGTCTAACCTATTGTTTCACCGTGGGAGTCAACGACACCAACTTCGTCTATGCGTATGCTTTCGTGATGGAGAATCCCAACGGAAACAACTCCAATGCTCCGCATACTCTCAGCCAGATGCCCTTTGTGGAGTTCCTGATGTTGGATGCAAACGGTGACACGTTGTCTTGCGCCTATAAACGGTATTTAGCCAATGATACATTCGCAGGACAGTACGTCGGTAACGATAACCGGCCACAGCGTGACACGGCAATCTACAAACCATGGACCGTCGAAGGCGTCAATCTCTCACCTTATATCGGTCAGACACTGACCGTAGTCATCACGAATGCCGATTGTCAATTGGGCGGCCACTTCTGTCATTCCTATTGGGATTTCGCCTGCGGATCAACTGCCGCCGTCGTCACGCCTAACTGTTATCAGAATGCACCCGACACATTGGCTGCGCCGGATCCTCCGGATCCGTCCGCCACTTACTCTTACACCTGGTTCCGAAACAATACCCCTAGTCCGATCGGGAATACTCAGACTATAGCCGTATTCAGTCAACCGGGCGACACCTTCACGGTTCGCATCACAACCTCGTCAGGTTGTTACTGGTATGCGCGTTATGTGCCGGTGCATTTCACTACGCACACGGATTTCAATTTTACCACTTCCTGTGGTTTCGCAAGTTTTACGGATAGCAGCTTTTCCACTTCATCCTCGAACCCGGTCAATTTCTGGTTGTGGACTTTCGGCAACAACGTTACACCTCCGCGTTCTACTGCTCAAGACCCCACGCCTGTGGTATTCCCCCCTGGTAACCATACTGTGACGCTGGTGTCCGGCATTGCCTACTCCTACGGCTGCAGGGATACGGTTTCTTACGTTGTCAATGTTCCGCAAGTGCCAGTAGCGGATTGGAACCGCTCGGGCAATTGCGAGGATGCACCCATCCAATTCACGAGTACCTCTTCCATTCCGGCACCTGATTCCATTATCTCTTACGCCTGGACGTTCCAAGGAGGTACGCCAGCCACATCGACCCTCCCGAATCCGACAGTAACTTTCTCCAATTCCGGTCAGACTCAGGTTTCATTGATCGTGGTAGGTTCAAACGGTTGCAGCGATACGACTGTCCGTAATTTTACCGTTCAGGCGAGACCTGTGGCCGATTTCACCGCCAACTCCATCTGTCTGGGTGATACCCTCCGGTTGGTTAATACGTCTACCATATCCGTATCAGGTGCCAACATGCAATATTCTTGGACCATTCCCGGAGGATCACCCTCTTTTTCCTCGAATCGTAATCCGAGTGTGACTTTCTCCAATCCGGGTCTTGTCAACATCCAACTCATTACCGTCGCTGCATCCGGTTGCTCGGATACGGTCGTCCATCCTGTCATTGTTTCCGCTCCTCCTATTGCTGCATTCACCGCCCCGGCGGTATGTGAGGGAGGCGCCACCGCATTTGTAAATAATACTAGCCTCAGCCCGGGAGATTCGGTTGCTTCTGTTTTGTGGTACTTCAACGGAGTCAATCCTGCCACTTCCACTGCTTCAAGTCCCGTTGTGACTTATCCTGCGCCGGGTGTTTATCCGGTTTCCATGGTTGTCACAAATGCGGGCGGATGCAGTGACAGCATCCAGCAGGATGTGACGGTTTTGTCCAATCCCACAGCGGGTTTTACAACTACCGATGTCTGTCTGGGTACTCCTTCCCAGCTGAATAACACGTCCACGGTTAATCCTTCCGGACCTTCCATGAACTATGTATGGTCGACAAGCCTTGGAACATTGTCGTCCAATTCGGCGACTTCGCCTTCCATCACTTTCACCGCTCCGGGTACCGCGACAGTCACCTTGGTGGTCAATACGCAGGGAGGTTGTTCAGACACCGTAACAAATACGGTTGTCGTTTCACCGGTTCCTGCTGCCGGATTCGCCTCCTCCATCGAATGTCTCGGACAGGCGACCAGCTTCAGCAATTCTTCCGTAGCAACCTCAGGGGATCCGATCGTCTACTATGATTGGAGTTTCCCCAGTGCGACTCCTTCCACTTCACAGTCGGCGGCTCCGGCAGTCACCTACAGCACTTCCGGCACATTCATCGCCACTTTGGTTGTCACCAACTCAAGTGGCTGTACGGACACATTACAGCAGAACGTAACGGTGCTTCCGAATCCGGTCGCTTCCTTCACCGCTCCTCCGGTCTGCCTGGGAGGTTCCGTTCAGGTGAATAATTCAACTGTCGTCTATCCTTCCGGTGCAGCGGTAAACTATGACTGGAATGCACCGGGTGCTTCACCGTCGGTTTCGACGATTGCGCAGCCCGCATTCAATTACAATTCGCCCGGCACGTATCCTGTGACACTCATCGCCACTGCCAATGCCGGTTGTATCGATACTTTCCAGCTGACGGTGGATGTATACCCGCTACCGGTAGCCGGATTCACAACAGCTGACGTTTGTTTCGGTGCGACATCCGCCTTCACGAATACCACTTCTTTGTCACCCGGAGATGCGATCGGTTCCTATCAATGGACCTTCCAGAACGGTGCGCCCCCGGTTTCCGGTGTTACTGATCCTCAGGTTCAGTTCGGCACGCCCGGTACGCACGCCGTTTCACTGATCGCAACAACGGTTAACGGTTGTTCGGATACCGTGATGTTGAATGCTACAGTTCTTCCTCAACCGGTTGCGGCATTCAGTGCATCGCCGGTATGTCTGGGTGCGTCGGTTCAAACCGTCGATGCTTCTACGGTAACACCCTCGGGCACGGCAATGAATTATTACTGGAGTTCGACCGGTGGTGTTAATGGTTCCGGCAACCCTACGTCTCCTGCATTCCAATATACTGCTCCCGGCAATTACACGATTACCTTGATTGTCGAATCGCAGGTCGGTGGTTGTTCGGATACTTTGCAGCAGACGGTCACCGTATTTCCGCTTCCTTCCGCAGCCTTCACCTCGTCTCCATTTTGTGCGGGTGTGTCCGGGGCGCTGACGGATCTGTCTTCGGTATTAGGAACCGGAACTATCGCCCAATATGCCTGGAACATACCTGGCGGTCTGCCGAATACCTCGACACAGCAGCAACCTACTGTCAATTTCCCCGTCGACGGCGTTTACAATGTTTCGCTGACGGTTACGACAGCTGACGGCTGCGTAGATTCGGTCTCCAATCCGGTGGTCGTAAATCCTATTCCTGTCATGATTGTCCCGGATATCCAGGTATGTCCGGGTGCATCCGGAGCGATGGTGGCAAACGGTGCAGCCAGTTATCTCTGGAATACCGGTGCCACCACTTCCAGCATCCTTGTCACACCTGCCGGCACGACTGTTTACACGGTCACCGGAACATCACTCGGTTGTTCCGCCACGGCCACTGCCGTAGCGGCTGTTTCGAACTCAATGACTGTTTATGCAGGATCGGGAGATACGGTCTGTCTGGGCGGTTCCGTTACCCTGCAGGCGCTTCCTTCTTCCGGAAGTTTTCAGTACCAATGGACACCTTCCACCGGATTAAGCAGCACGACGGTATCGAATCCGGTCTCGACACCTTCCACTGACATCACCTATTCTGTTACGGTCACGGACATCAATGGATGTTCCGGATCCAGTACGGTGAGTGTCGTCATCGATCCCTTCCCGACCGCTTCCGCGTACTCTACTCCGGTCAGCTGTTTCGGAGGAAGTGACGGTACGGTCCAGGTACAACCTGCAGGCGGTTTCGCTCCTTATCAGTTGTCATGGTCCAACGGATATACCGGTGATTCCTGTACCGGACTTCCAGTCGGCACCTACCTGGTCACTGTTACTGATGCGATAGGATGTACTACCACGGCATCCACGGTGATCAGCGAGCCGGGACCATTGACGGTCAGCGGTACACCTTCCGCACAGGTGCCTTGTTTCGGCAGCTGTACAGCAATTGGCGTCGTGGTTCCGGCCGGCGGAACGGCACCTTATCAGTACGCATGGAGCACAACACCTTTGCAAACGACAGCTACCGCTAGCGGTTTGTGTGCAGGAAGTTACAGTTGCACAGTGACCGATGCCAACGGCTGTACGGTCGTCCATCCCCTTTCGGTGAGTCAACCCACTCCGATAGTACCGGATATCCTTTCGAATGTGCCTTGTGCCGGCGGTAATACGGACCTTACGGCCAGTGCCACAGGCGGAACCGGTCCTTATTCGTATTCCTGGTCTCCTTCTGCGGGACTTTCGGCTACCAATATTCCTAATCCGGTTGCCGGACCGCCCGTTCAAACCATCTATGTCTTAGTTGTTACAGATGCCAACGGTTGTGTTTCTCCTCCCGATTCTGTGACTGTCGATCCCAGTATCGCACTCACGGTCATTGCATCGGTTTCCGGTCCGGTATGTCCCGGCGATACCGTCTACCTCAGTGCAGTCGGATCTTTCGGAACCGGTGGTCCTTACACCTTCAGTTGGGCCCCGGCGAATGCCATGTTGTATGCCAACACGGCTAATCCTATCGTGACGCCCTTAGAAAACTCTACTTATACGGTGACCATAGCAGACGGTTGTTCAACACATCAGGATTCGGTTACGGCTCAAGTATATATTCCTCCGGATCCGATCGTGTCATCCACTCCGGCTGATGGTTGTGCGCCCTTGTGTGTGACGTTCAACAGCGGCATCAGTCCCGGTTCCGCATCTGTCAACTGGGATTTCGGAATTCCGGGCGGTGATACACTCGCCGAGGAGCCTACCGTTTGTTATTCAACACCGGGTACGTATTCGGTCAATGTCGTGGTAGTTTCTCCGGAAGGTTGCATCGCGACACCTGACGCACCTTCTACTGTCGTCGTTCACGAGAATCCTTCAGCGGACTTCACGATCAGTGATGATCTTGGTTCGGTGACGGCACCGGTTTTCCAATTCACAGATGCTTCTTCGCCAAACGTCGTTCAGTGGCTGTGGAGTTTCGGAGACGGAACGCCGATACTGAGCGGAGGTCCGGTCACGAGCCATGACTATTCCGGAGCTATCCCGGGAAACGAATTCTACACATTTGTCGCTTCTCTCTACGTGACCACTCAATTCGGATGTATCGATACCATTTCCCGTCCGATAAAAATCGAACCGGTATTTGACTTCTTCATCCCCAATGCTTTTACGCCGAACGGCGATGACAGGAATTCCACCTTTTACGGTAAGGGTATCGGCATCAAAGAATACGAGATGTGGATTTTCGACCGTTGGGGATTGCAGCTTTTCAACTGCGAATACAAGGGATCCAATGTGCCGTATGATCATCATGGCGAGGAGGGAATGTCTTCTCTGTGCCGGTGGGACGGAAAAGTTGACGGGCGACCGGTTCAGCAGGATGTGTATGTCTGGAAGGTCCGTTTGACGGACGTTTTCGGTATCCGTCACGATTATATCGGTCGGGTGACTGTCGTTTATTGATGAAATTTTCTCTGCTTTTCGGCTTTTTAGTTTCTTGTCACCTCACCAGACGACTGCCTTTTTGACTGATACTTCCGCCAAAATGAGCCCTACGTCTTGATTTCCTACAATTTCTTTTTTGGCCCCTTTTAAATCGGTAATTTAGAAGTCCCTTTTTTCAAGGGGGATCTTGAAAGATATGTTCTCCTTCCCGCCGTTTTTTCTGTTAAGGCTATCTGTCGGTTTTTTACTTTCGATGGTCAGTTATCTGACAATTTCTGCGCAGGGCTTTTCTATCGGATTGGACAGTTCCAGGACCACCTTTTTGCCTTACAGTGAAGAGACAGAGATGCCGCCTGCGGCTGAGAAGGCTATTCAAAAATATGATGATGTACTTCGGCAGCAGGGTTATCAGGTAAACCCCGTCCGAATGAAGGTTTCGGGGATTCCCACGAATGCTTCAAGTGCTTGCGGAACGTGCAATGACATGGGTGCCGAGAACGGGTGGAGTTACTGGAGGGCTTTCCCGGGGACTTTCGGTCCGTTGAATAATCCGGTACTGACCTTCAATGCTATCGGAGTTAATCCGGTGGCACCCCGTTTCACCATCACGAGCGGTTCGGCCATCGATCGCTATTCTCCCGGTGCTCCTGGGACTCCGACACTACCTGTCGTCGCTCCGGGTTTCGGACAGCATTCCATTCAACTTGGGCAGCCGGAAACCGACGGAATCGGTGGCAATTGCAGTCAAGGGAATAATGGCAATCCAGGTCCGGGATGTGCTGAGCGTCTGACCTTTTGCTTTACCGTCGGTCCTGCGGATACTAATTTCATCTATGCGTACGCCTTCGTCATCGAGGATCCGGGGCATGGTCCCGGTGAAGAGCCTTTCATATCATTCACGATCCTTGATGCCACCGGTGATACGGTCTCCTGCGCTTTCCAGCGTTATGAAGCGGACCAAAACGATCCTCGTCAGTATCTGGCAGGAAGGACACGTACGAATAATCAAGGCACCGTCACACAGGCGACCTACAAGCCATGGACGATCGCCGGTGTCAATTTGACGAATTATATCGGTCAGACGCTGACTGTAGTCATCACCAATGCGGATTGTGCACGAGGCGGTCACTTTGCACATTCCTATTGGGATTTCAAGTGCGGTAATGCTGACGCAATCGTAGTACCCAATTGTATCTATAACTCTGCTGATACGCTGACCGGTCCTCCTTCAACGGATCCGATTTCCGATCCGTATACTTACACTTGGTTCAAGAACAACACGCCGAATCCGGTCGGCACCACCCAAACGATTTATCCGCTATCGCAGAATGGAGATACTTTTACGGTTCGGGTCAGTAATCTGGTTGGTTGTTCCTGGTATGCGAGGTTCGTGCCGCAGCATGATTCGGTAAAGGCCGATTTCGCCACGCAGCCTCATTGCGGGTATGCCAATTTCATCAACCAAAGTTTTTCTCCGTTCTCTAACGACACGATATTCTCCTGGACATGGACGTTCAACGGCGGTACACCTGCAACGGCCACCGGCCAGTTCCCTCCGAACATCTACTTCCCACCGGGTGACCATCTGGTCACGTTAATCTCCGGCAGCCGGACCCCAGGTTGCATGGATACCATCGAGCATATCGTTAATGTGCCGCACCAGCCGGTGGCAGATTTTTCATCGCCTGTCCAGTGTGCTGAGACAGCTTTGCAATT
>JBJOMA010000066.1:0-7553 GCA_046052625.1 Bacteroidota bacterium | reverse complement strand
CGAAAACGGCGTTCCGCTGTTCGTGAAGGCACCGGTATAGGTATAGAAAGGTGATTGGGCGACCGGATTGACAACACCGACATTGAACGTGAAAGTCTGCTGGTTGCATCCGCTCTGACCGGCGGAATCGGTCTTCACGAGATAAACATCGTAGTCCGTATAATTACCGCTGTGGTCGTATTGTCCGACCATCGCATAGCCACCGTCGGCAGTCCGGATGATTCTGCCGGCTTCATGATTGGAACCGGAGGAGTAGCTGTAGCGGTTACTCCACAAAACATTTCCTGCCGTGTCGATCTCACAGGCCATCAGGGCGGACGGTCCGTTCATGGACGTGGACAATCCGTAGAGCACATAGTTTCCGGTTGATGTTACAAGCATATTTCGCGGACTCTCGTCATAGGAGGTACTGTACTTTTTGCGGAGCGTCGCTGATCCGGCACTGTTGGAACGCACCAAGGCATAGGCTCCACCGGTCAGACCGCTGCCGAGACCGTAGATGAGATATTCGCCGTTGTCGAGTTTTGCCGCATCGACGCTGTAGGAGCTTCCAAGTCCCAAAGGCAAGGTCCATTGCAGCGTACCGTTGGAATCAACTACGCCCAGCAAAGAAGAATACGAATGGACGATGCCGACCTCGTTATCATCAAGTCGCACATATTCGAACCAGGGCGATGCAATGCCGTCTGCGTGGAACGCCTGGCTGACAATTGAACCCGAAGATGAAATGCGGAGAAAGCCCATGCGGCGCTGTCCGCCGAGTAAGCAGGAACCTCCGATGACATAGTCGCCATTGTCCGCTTCGAAAACGCTGTTGCCGGCATCACCTCCGCCGGAACCATACGTTCGAACCCATAAAGTATCTCCCGCTGCATCGGTCTTCATCACCAGCATGTCGTTACCACCGGTTGCGGAAGTCCCGACCACCAGATATCCGCCTTCACCGGTGGTGATCACGCGGTAGTTCTGATAAAGGTTCGCTCCGTTCGCCACAGCACCGGTATAGGTCTTTGTCCATTGGGTGGATCCGTCTGCGGCGAACTTCATCAGGAAAATCTTAAGTGAGCTTGTGGATCCCGTGAACTGCATTCCTGAAACGATATAACCCCCGTCCGGAGTCTGTTTCAGGTCGCAAGCGTTTTCTGAAGCGCCCAGGTCGACTACCACTTGAAAGGTCGAAGGCTGCGCAAGGGACCAGCTGACTGAAAACAGGAGTATAAGGAGCGCGGGTATGACCGTTTTTTTCATGCTTATGACGGAGTTATGAGATGATTTTACGGCACTAAATTAGCCTAAATAACGACGAAAGCGCTGCGGTAATCTTTCTTAATTTCGTGTCGGAAACTGCCGCGTCCAATAAAGGTCTTTCGGATACGTTAAGTCCGCTCAATCCGTCATGAGAAAATCGCTATTACATTCCTGTGTTCTATTGCTCTTCTGTCTTGCGGCAACGAACAGTTCATCCCAGGGGATTCCGGTGGGGATCGGCAACTGGCGTTATCATACGCCCTTCACCAAGGCGATCGATGTCGAGGCCGGAGGAAACCGCATTTACTGCTCCAGTAGTTTCGGTTTATTCAGCTATGACCGCACGAGCGGTGAATACGACCGGTTCACTAAGCTGAGCGGGTTGTCGGATTTCGAAATCTCAGGTATTTACTTCGATCCGGGGACACAAACGCTTTTGGTGGCATATGTCAACTCGAACATCGACCTGATCCGGGCGGACGATAACTCCATCCGTAACATTTCAGACTTGAAGCGGAAGAACATCGTCGGTGGCAAACGCATCAACGACGTGCTCTTCATTGACGGAAACGCGTACCTCGCCACTGATTTCGGTATCGTGGTGATTGATATGCAGCGTCTGGAAGTCAAGGACACGTACTATATCGGAGCCGGCGGCGGGAACGTGCTGGTGAACGCGCTTGCATTCAACGGCACCCGCATATTGGCTGCGACTTCCTCCGGAATCCTTACTGCCTCCGTCAATGATCCGAACATCTTCAATTACACCGGCTGGTCGCCGGATGTGAGCGGCTTGGGACAACCGGCCGGCCGTTATTCGGATGCCGCGTCCTACAACGGAGAATTCCTGGTCGTCGGAGAAGAGCTGAACGGCACTGCCGACACGGTATTCGTTCAGCGCAACGGAACCTGGCAGGTCGCACTCCAGGAATTCGGCATCAAGGCGAAAATCGATTCTTCTCACGGCCACCTGCTCTACTGCAACCCGCTTAAAGCTTGTTCCTATGACGCAGGTTTCAATCAGCTCCTCCGGGTCGACGGGACCGTCTACTATCCGCCGCAGATACAGGATTTCTTCGAAGATGAATCCGGACAATTCTGGATGGCTGACATTTTCAAAGGACTGGTCAAGGTGTTCTTTAACCCTACCTATATCACCGTCTATTGTCCGACCGGTCCTTTCTCCGAAGCAGTACTGGCGATGGAATCAAGGGGTGGTACATTATGGGTCGCTTCCGGCTCGCTTTCCGGATTCGCTCCGTCCTACAATGATGTGAACGGCATTTATGTGCTCCACGAAAACGAATGGAAATGCTTCAATAAAGTCAATCAGGAAGACACGCTGTACATCCGTCTCAGTAATACCGGTCGGCCCACTGTAGTCACGACAGCCGTAGACCCGAGCGATCCCGGACATGCCTTCTTCGGAAACTGGCGGGGCGGTGTTCTGGAATACAATCTGAACGGTGGCATCCGGCAATACGACGAATCGAACAGCACGCTCCTCTCCAGGGCAGGATTAACCGATTATATACTGGTCGGCGGACTGACCTTCGACGCGAACGGGACACTTTGGGTGAGTGCCGGCGGAACTACTACGCCCATCAGCGCACGGTATGCCAACGGCACCTGGAAGAATTTCAGGATACCCGATGCCGGAGCGTCCAATCTTTGGCTGTTCCAAATATTGGTGGACGACTTCAATACCAAGTGGGTGCTTTCCTTCGACGGGCCGAGCGCCGGTGCCGGAATCATGGTCTACAACGAAAACGACCCTTCCAACCCGAACGATGACGACTACCGGCAGCTCAACGACCGGTCCGGTTCCGGCGGACTTCCAGACCAGTTCGTACGCTGTATGGCGAAGGACAAAGACGGATCCATCTGGGTCGGAACCAATAAAGGCGTAGCGGTGTTCTACAATCCGGCCGACATCTTCAATCAGTCCGGCTTCGATGCGCAGCGCATCATCATCGAGCAGGACGGTTATGCGCAATACCTTCTCGAGTCCGAGTATGTGACGTCCGTAGTCGTAGACGGAGCCAATCGCAAATGGTTCGGTACAGCCGGCGGCGGCGTCTTCCTGCTGTCCGAAGACGGCACGAAACAGTTGCTCAACTTCAACGTGGACAACTCCCCGTTGCCTTCCAACAACATCACCTGCATGACGGTGGACAATGTCACCGGAGAACTTTTCATAGGAACAGATAAGGGCATCGTTTCCTATCGCAGCGATGCGACGGCAGGTGGTGAGTATTGTAACGACTACTACGCATTCCCGAATCCCGTCCGTCACGACTACAACGGCCCGATCGCCATTCGCGGGCTGGTCGATGACGCGGACGTCCGCATCACGGATATCGCCGGCAACCTCGTTTACCATACGGTAGCCCTTGGCGGGCAAGCGATCTGGAACGGTGCCGACTTTTCCGGCAAACGGGCGTCCACCGGCGTCTATCTTGTGTATATCACAAACGAGGACGGATCGGCGACTTGCGTTACCAAACTGTTGCTGGAGAAATAATGCTTCACAAGACACGGGGAATCGTCTTTCACACGACGGATTATTCCGAAACAAGCATCATCGCGCGCATCTACACGGAAGCGTTCGGTGTGCAATCGTATCTGGTGAACAGTGTCCGCAAACGGAACGCAAAGACACGCCCGAACGTCTTTCAGCCATTGTCGCTGGTCGACATGGTCGTTTACCACAAGGAACGCGGAGGCATCCAGCGCCTATCCGAAATCCGGAATCATCCCGCCTATAAGAGCATCCCGTTCGACGTTTACAAGTCGTCGATGGCGCTTTTCCTGAACGAAGTGCTCAACCGTTCGGTGCGGGAAGAAGACTCGAACCCGTCGTTATTCGAATTCCTGACCAGTGCACTGCAGGTGCTCGACCTGCAGCCGAAAGCAGGAAGCGATTTTCATCTTTTGTTCCTGTTGCGGCTTACGCGTTTTCTCGGTTTTTATCCGAACGGCCGTTATTCACCGGCAGCGCAGGTATTTGATCTTCAGGAAGGCGTTTACAGAAAGGACCGGCCTACTCATCCTTACTACATAGATTCGCCGCTGTCCACCCATTTCGACCGGCTGGTGGAGGCATGCGGGGAGCTGACAAGGGAGACCGCGCTGGAGGTGGAAGTCCGTAGGCAGCTGATAGAGCGGATTCTGGAATACTATCACCTGCACATCGGCGGCTTCGGGGAAGTGCGTTCCCACAAAGTGCTGGAAGCTGTTTTCGACTGAAGCAGGGAAGTAACGAGAAGCGATTCGTTTAAAGGACCTTCGCCGCTTCCGAGCGGCCGAAGCGCTTTCGTATCCAACGCGGGAGTATGATCGCTCCGATGAAGAGGTAGGGATAGTAACTGATCAGCCGCCAAAGCAATCCAAGCGTGGCGGAGAGGCCGTGCGGAATGAATTCGCCGAGGAAATCAGAGAACATGAATTCGGCAAGACCACTTCCTCCGGGCGTGGGGCTGAAAAGTATGATGATACCCATGACGACCTGCCGGGCGAATATGACGACGTTGTCTACAGCGATGGGGTGGAACGCCAGCAACAAACAGTTCACGATCGAGTAACGTGCGGTCCAGGAAAGAAAGGTGCCTAGGAAAGAATTGACCCAGAAGCGGCGGTTCTTGTTGTTAAGTCCCTTGGAGGCGATGACCAGCTGGTTGCCGGTCTCCAACGCCTGTTGCTTCCAACGGCGCAGGACCGGTAGCGAGAACATCCGCAGGAGCAGATACTTGATGAACCTTGGATTGATGAAGAGCGCGTAAGCGACGAATACCTTGTAGGCGAGAATGATGAAATAGACCGTCCAGAAAGTATACAGGAATCCCTTATTGAGCGGCACCATCAATTGCAGGTCGTTCAGGGTGGAGAACAAACGGTCTTTGCCCACCGTGAAATAGACGAGCGGTGCCATGATGGCCAGGAATACACCGTCCTGGAAGGAGGAGACCATTACCGCTGTAATACTCTTCCCCATGTTCACTTTCTCGCGGTGCAGGATGAAAATGGCGAAGATGAATCCGCCGCCGATCATTCCGGGTGCCAGGGCGGAGGCGAATTCCCATAGCATGATGACATTGAAAGAGTTCCTCCAGTTTAGCTCATAGTCGGTCAATGCACGGATCCGCACCATGTAGGCCCAGTCGCGGATGACCATCATGATGAATGCCATGAGGATCCAAAGCGTGCTGTTCCAGTTCCAAGTGATTTTTTGGAATGCGACCGGATCGAAACTCTTTAAAAGCAGGAATGTGGCGGCGCCCAGCCCGAGCAGGATAGGCAGCAGTATCCGGGAGGGCCGGAAAGTTCGAAGCAGTTGCCGGGAGTCGGGTTGCATGCCGGAGGGCGGTCGGTCATCCAGCAGTCACTTCCTCGGGCTCCGACAGCCAGAAGTTATTGAATCCGATTCCGAGGGTGATGCGGATCAATTGTTCCTGTAGGAGTTCAAGAATCGCGAGGAAGTTGAAGATCGCCTGCACTTTATTCTCACAAGTGGTGATGACGTCGGTAAAAGAGACTTTACGATGAGCCCTGATGCGCTCACGCAAGGCCGATTTCTCGCCGGCGATGGTGTAGGGATACTGTACGACCTTATGCTTGACCTTCTTGCTTTCTGATTCGAAACGGGTGATGACCTTGTTAAAGGTGTTCAACAACTGGTAAAGCGTCAGGTTCATCAACTCCTCCGCATGCGAATTCTGCATGGCGATTTCTGCCAACTCACGCTGGATGTTACCACGTGCGGCTTTGAGCGCCCGGTCTTCTTCCAAAGTCCGCATGTCTTCACATGCTTCCTTGAACTGTTTGTACTGGAGCAGACGCTCAACCAGGTCCTGACGCGGATCGACCTCGTTGCCTTCTTCATCCAGCTCAGGACGCGGCAACAACATCTTGGCTTTGATGCGCATCAGCGTAGCGGCGACGAGAATGAACTCACTGGCCAGCTCGATGTTGAGATCGGTCATCTGCCGGATATAATCCAGGAAATCGTTGGTGATGCCGGAAATGGGGATGTTATGAATGTCGATTTCATCGCGCTCGATGAAGAACAGCAACAAATCGAAAGGACCTTCGAACTGAGGTAAACGGACTTCAAATACTTTTTCCACGGTAAATTCGGTAAGTACTCAAATCTACGAAAAATCGGTCAGACGAAGCGACTTCGCGCTGAAACGCCGCTTTCAATAGTTTGTAGAATGTTGATTAATAATCATTTGGAAGCCTGTTCGGACTTCTCCCTCAAGACCCAGTACAATCCCCGGACATTGATTTTCCACTCCTTCAGGACAAAGACAAGCAGGATTTCCTCGACCAGCTCCAGCGTGGTGACCGTTGTCAAGCCGTAGAAGAGCGGATCGAACGGCTCATCGGTAAAGAACAACAGCAGGAGGAAGACACCTTGAAAAAGCGCTGCCGCCTTGGCCAGATACGTATGAAAACTGGTGATCCTGCCGTAACGGATGAAGGCCAAGAGCGTCTGAATGGCGAACAACCCAAGCATCATGTAGATGAAGAACTGCTGTTCGCGGAGGAACTCCCGCTTGAAGAACCAAAGCCCTGCAACACCGGCCAGCACGGTCAGATCGTCACCGATGGAATCCAGGCGTGTGCCCAGTTCGGTCGCCACCTTCAGCTTACGGGCCAGGAAACCGTCGACCATGTCGGTCAGGAAACAGATTCCCAACATCCATTTGAACACATCCAGCCGGTCGAAATAAATGAAGAGCAGCAGGAACGGAAATGCGACGATCCGTACGGAGGTGATTCCATTAACGAGGTAATAAGAGCCACGATTCATCCGGCCAATTTAGAAAGGTATTTCTTAATTATTGCCGTAACTGACAAAGGTCATCTGCCGGCGCCGGCCCACGGACTAAATTGCCCGAATGAAATATTGTTGGCCTTTAACAGAAATAAACAACCGGCAGGTGGCCGAATTCGGCGGAAAGAACGCATCCCTTGGTGAAATGTCGGGAAGACTTTCCTCCATCGGCATCCGTGTACCGGAAGGATTCGCCGTTCATGCCGAAGCCTACCGCTTGCTGCTGGATGAAAATGGCATCCGGGAGCAGCTGGAAGCCGAACTGTCCCGAATCGACCCGGTTTCCCTCGAAGGGCTTGCAACCGCATCGGCCGCATGCAGAAGACTGATCGACGGCTGTAAGATTCCCCTGAAGGTCCGCGAGGAAATCCTGCAATACTATCAATCGCTTGGAAGTCCTTCGGTAGCTGTAAGGAGCAGCGCAACCGCAGAGGACTTACCGACGGCGAGTTTCGCAGGCCAGCAC